>NZ_CBRA020000143.1:0-47999 GCF_000469945.2 Paenibacillus sp. P22
CTTCACGGGCACCACCGGTGCTACCGGCGCAACGGGCTTCACGGGCACCACCGGTGCTACCGGCGCAACGGGCTTTACAGGCACCACCGGTGCGACCGGCGCAACGGGCTTTACAGGCACCACCGGTGCTACCGGCGCAACGGGATTCACAGGGACCACTGGAACTACCGGTGTAACGGGACCAACGGGCTCGACTGGATTTACTGGTGCCACGGGAGCTACCGGTGCGGCAGGCTTAACAGGCACTAACGGTGCGACTGGCGCAACGGGCTTCACGGGCACCACCGGTGCTACCGGCGCAACGGGCTTCACGGGCACCACCGGTGCTACCGGCGCAACGGGCTTTACAGGCACCACCGGTGCCACCGGCGCAACGGGCTTTACAGGCACCACCGGTGCTACCGGTGCAACGGGCTTCTCTGGCAGCACTGGAGCAACTGGCGCGACGGGCTTCACGGGCACCACCGGAGCAACTGGAGCGACGGGCTTCACTGGCACTACCGGTGCGACCGGCGCAACGGGATTCACAGGGACCTCTGGAACAACTGGCGCGACTGGATTTACTGGCACTACGGGAGCTACCGGTGCGACGGGCCTTCCAGGAGCTACTGGACCAACTGGGGCGACAGGCTTTACAGGGGCCACTGGAACGACTGGAATAACTGGCCTTACAGGAGCCACTGGAGCAACCGGTGCGACTGGATTTACCGGGGCTACTGGCCTCACTGGCGTTACTGGAAACACTGGTGTGACTGGAGCAACCGGTCCTACAGGCTTTACAGGTGCAACCGGAGCAACCGGAGCTACCGGCGCCACTGGATTCACTGGCACTACCGGACATACCGGTGCGACGGGCTTTACAGGAACTACTGGGCCAACCGGTGCGACAGGCTTCACAGGGGCCACTGGAACGACTGGCATATCTGGCCTTACAGGAGCCACTGGAGCAACCGGCGTGACGGGCTTCACAGGGGCCACCGGAGCTACCGGTGCGACAGGCTTCACAGGGGCCACTGGAACAACTGGTGCGACTGGGCCAGCTGGAACTACTGGCTCGACTGGATTTACTGGTGCCACTGGACCTACCGGCGCGACGGGCTCTACAGGTGCGACTGGCTCTACAGGTGCCACTGGCTCTACCGGTGCGACGGGTTTCACTGGCACCACCGGAGCTACTGGTGCGACGGGCATCACCGGTGCTACCGGTGCGACCGGCTTCACAGGGGCCACTGGCTCTACAGGTGCGACGGGCTTTACGGGTGTCACCGGAGCTACCGGTGCGACCGGCTTCACGGGTGCCACCGGAGCATCTGGCGCGACGGGTTTCACAGGCGCCACCGGAGAAAGAGGCGCGAATGGATTCACGGGCACCACCGGAGCTTCAGGCGCGACGGGCTTTACAGGTGCTTCTGGAGCCACTGGTCCGACTGGTCCGACAGGTGCAACAGGCGTCACAAGCGCTACCGGTGCAACCGGCTCAACAGGTGTTACAGGTGCTACAGGAACAACGGGCACTACCGGCATCACAGGTGCTACTGGGCCTACAGGGGCCACGGGACCAACCGGCTCCACAGGAGCAACTGGCCTAGAGGGTCCGACAGGTGCAACGGGCGTCACCGGAATCACAGGAGCGACCGGCCCTAATATACTGGCTCAAGGGTTTTCGGCGACGCGAGCCCCCACTACAGTGTCTGCGAGTGCACAGCTGACGAACTGGAGCACGCCTTCTCCTTTTTACTCCGGTACCGGATTCAATGCCGCGACGGGAAACTACACCGTTCCGACTACAGGCAGATATTCGATTCTGGCGACCATCACTTACAGCACCACAGCAAGCCTGACCGCGAGTATCGGGGCGTCCGTATCCCCCCAATTCGTCATTATGCGGACATCGCCGACTACAACCAATCTCGTTACGGGGAACTTCCCCGTTCTGGACGTCAACGTTGCCCTGGTCCTCACCCTTAGGGCCATCCTTGGCACCGCCACCGTCACGATGACGGGCGAATTCTCGCTCAATGCCGGTGACGTCATCGGAATTTACTACGTCGCGAACGGACTGAACGTCAACCTCAATCTCGGGGGAGCCGGCAGTGCCGTAACGACTTGGGCCATACACGAAATGACTTGATTCAAAATTTGCAGCTCTAGGAGCGGTTGACATGGCTTCGGACCCCCCTCCTTCCGTAGAAGATCGGGTTAAACGTCGAGCAAAGTATGAAAACACCATTCATCTGCTTCTCTTTTCCCTCGCCATGGAGGAATTGAGCATGGCGCATATACTGAATGCGGAAGGCGAAAAAATCCAGCATGCGCTTGGCACGCTCCACGGAACCAATCCTTTGGCGCGGACGGTCAAGGATATCTGCGACGTGAACGGCAGCGTGCTGGAAACATTGAAAGAACTGACCAAAAAGGATTTGATCCTTCTCAACAAGCTGGATCGGGTGACTCAAGCTTTCATGCAGACGGAAGAAGAACCATTCTGAAGCAGTACGGCGGAAGATATGAGTGTTGACTGGAGGTGGTGATCGGTGTCTCAACCGAACATTCCCGATATAACCCCTGAAATTAGCGTGACCAAAAAAGAGGCTTTGTCCCTGCTGCTCAGTTCAATCGCTATGGAAGAGCTGGCTCTGTCCAATCTCATCAACGCGGAGGCGGACAACATTCTCGCCTTGGCCAGCCTCATCAAGAAAGAAGGATGCCTGCCATCCCGCAGCCTGCAGCAGATTCAACAAAATACGGCTCAGTTCATAGAAGGAATCGTCATCAAGCAATGGCTGGCGTTGAACCGGCTTGACCGGATCATCCATTTGGCGGGGCATGAAGGTACTTGCGAGTGCTGCCACAGCGAAGTCGAAGAATGAATACCGTGCCTGAATCGCCGTTGTCCGCTCTCCTTCCTCCCAAGCCGCTGCAGGAAGCGTTGAATGAATGGCTGCAAGGGTCTCTCGCTCTCCAAAGAGCGGGCGGCCGCTTGCTGAGAGCGGAAAAAGCGGTCCTGAAAGCTTGCGGCCAATCCAGCTCCAATCCTCCTTCGGAATCTCTCGTTCGCGGCAGCCGCCGAATCGCTCAATCGGCGAAAGAGCTTAACCGGCTCTTAGCCTCGGCTCGAAGGAGAGCCTCTCTGCTGCAATCCGGAAGCCGCAAGTCCATCCCGGCTGGGCACGAAAGCCGCCGACCCCGATCCGGCGAATCCAGCATGAAGCTGTTTATCAAGCCTATGTCCGTCCCAAGGGAGCTCCCCCCGCCATCCCGCAGCCAAGCCGGCAGGGTGAAAAAACCGAATTCTCATCGTCCAACCTTCTTTGCCCGAAAGCATCTTTTCTTCCCTTAAGGCGGTATAGCTCTTATATCGATGAAGATTTACGCCGCATGCATAGATCTCCTAATAAAAGCCGGGTGATCGACTTGATCCCCGGCAGGCGCTCAAGCGCATTTTCAACAACCGCCACTGGACAGTATGTCCGAGGAGATT
Organism: Paenibacillus sp. P22; assembly: GCF_000469945.2. Classification (NCBI taxonomy): domain Bacteria; kingdom Bacillati; phylum Bacillota; class Bacilli; order Caryophanales; family Paenibacillaceae; genus Paenibacillus; species Paenibacillus sp. P22. The sequence continues at coordinate 3,482 of NZ_CBRA020000143.1, forward strand.
GGGACAGGCTGACAGAATCAAACATTGATTTACGAAATCGATAATTCGCCGCCCGTCCATTTCCTGTATAATCCAATTGCACCTATCTTCCCTATCGAAAAGGAGGCATTATGTAATGAAATCAATCGTCAGGCTTTTAGCGTCGGCCGCCCTCGTGCTGGCTCTGCTGCTGGGCAATGTAAGTCCGTTGATCGGACAAGCGGCCCCGGTGGCGGATGCAGCCGTATCCGGACCGACCGATTTTGCCGGCATCATCGCCTACATCAAGGCAAACGGCAAGCTGCCGGCCAACTTCCTGACGAAAAGCCAGGCGACAAGCAAAGGCTGGGTATCCAGCAAATGCAATCTGGCCACAGTAGCACCCGGCTACAGCATCGGCGGAGATGTCTTCTCCAACTATGAAGGCCTGCTTCCTGCCAAGTCGGGGCGCACCTGGCGCGAGGCGGACGCCTATTACACGTCGGGGTGCCGCAACGCTTCACGGGTCCTTTATTCCAATGACGGCCTCTACTACACGACAAGCGACCATTACGCCAGCTTCCAGAAGTGGTGAGCAGCTTAAGGGACTTGCTTTTTCAAGCAAGTCCCTTATTCTTGGAATAGACATGAACCCTCTCCAAGGAGATGAGAAAGCTGGACAATATCTTGCTACTGGACGGCAGCAAGCTGGCGACGATCGAAGCTTTTCACGAAGCGCTTAGCCGCGGGCTGCACTTCCCCGATTATTATGGCCGCAATTTGGATGCCCTTTACGATTGCCTGACGGATTATGACGGTTCCCCGCTGACCATTCATTGGACTTCCATCGAAGACAGCCTCAAGCTGCTTGGCGAACGCACGACATCCGCCCTGCTCTCCGTATTCAAGGATGCCGCAGCCCGCAACCCCAGCTTGATTTTCTCCACTCCCGACTCGAACTAAAAATACCGGAGGCCTGCCGAAAACCTCGGCAGGCCTAGCAGGCTTCCATCTATCGGCTTGGTTATTTCCACGCGCATCCGTTCCTTTCCGCATATCTGTCCATTCAGCCGCCATCTGCAGCAACCTCTGCAGCAGCCGGCCAATGTCCGGCGAATTCCTGCTCGTCATAAGCGTAAAAGCTGGCCAGAATCGGCTTGCGGTCATCGAGAAACAGCTGGCTCGACACGGCGGATACAAGCTTGGGAATCGCATAACGCATGCCCGAAAGGGCCGAAGCCGACAATCCGCAGCTGATCATCGCAGAGTAATTGAACGTAAACAGTCCATGTAGCAGGCTGTCCCCCTCTTCGGTTCGGCTCGTGAAGGCGAAGCCTGGCGTCAAGTAAGGATGGGCGTCAAGCACAGAGCTGGCGATGGGCTCCGGAGCGTCGTACCGGTCCTTCCAGCGGGCGATATGCTTTTCCACCAGCTTCAGCTCCGGACGCAGCGCCGGATCGGTCAGCAAGCCGGTGCTGACGAGCAGGAAGTCGTAGGCGAAGCTTCCTGCAGGCGTCGTTACGACCGCCTGCCCCCCCTCCTCCCTGACAGCCAGCCATGGCGCTCCCAGATGGAGCTGAAGCCCGGCCAGGCGCACGCCCGCTGGAAGGTGTCGTTGGTCGGAGGCTGATTGTGACGGAAGAAATGCGCCATCGCCTCGTATTTCTCTTCATCGGAGAGGATGTGGAAATGCTCGATCATGCCTGAATACTCCATCTGGCGGATCGGATTGATCCGAGGCAGCTCGCTGCGCCGGACGAATACATGCGCAGCCGCGGCTCCTTGAGCAAGCGCATGGTTGGCGTTGTCGAACGCCGATGCTCCCCCTCCCAGCACAGCGATCCTCTTCCCGGCAAGCCTGGAGAAATCGATCGGCTCCGAAGTATGGGCATATAGGCTGCGGGATACGTTGTCGGCCACGATGCCGGGAACATGCCACTCTCCGCCCCCCTGAATGCCGGTAGCCAGAACGACCTTTCGCGCCAGCAGATGCGGGGATGAAGGCTCGGAGCCTTCCACATGAAGGCGATGGATGCCGCCCGGAAGCGGCTCGATCAGCTTCAGCCTGGCATCGTTCCGAACAGGCAGCGCGAGGATGCGGCGATACCATCGCAAATATTCCATCCATTCGCCGCGCGGAATTTTGTCCACTGCCTCCCAGCCTTCCTCTCCGTGCTGCGATTCCCACCAGGAGCGGAAGGTCAGGGAAGGGATGCCGAGATCGATGGAAGTCAGATGCTTGGGCGTCCTAAGCGTGACCATTCGGGCATAGGTTGCCCAAGGCCCCTCCCAACCCTCCGCATTCTCGTCGATGACAAGAATGTTGGACACTCTCTCCCGCAGCAGGCCGAAGGCGGTGCCGAGCCCGCTTTGGCCGGCGCCGACGATGACAACATCATAGACGTGCCCATCCGGATGCACGCGGGGACGAACCCAATCCTTTCCACCAAAAGCAATATAGGCAAGATCTTTGCGGACGCGCGCGTTCAGTTCCTCTAGGCTCATGGCAGCATTCATACCTTTCCGGACGCGATGGCATCCTTGCATGACCGTTCATCAAAGGAATCAGCGGATAGAAGGAGAGATTTCGCGACAATATGCGGCCAACCGCTCCTCGTCAGCTCCTTCGAAATTGTTTATAGGTTATATTTTATGACCTGCTGTGTAAATATAGAGCTCTGCATCTTGTAATCCGCTTTTCGGATTTTGTGCAGCGTAACGATTTTCCCCGCCTTCTCCCCGAACGGCCCTTTTCTCCCTCTCGCCCTTCCATTCGGCTTGAAATAAAAAAGCATCTCCGGAGCGACAGGAGATCGCTTCGGAGATGCTTCTTGCGGCCGGCTTCACATCCCCGGAAGGCTGCGCCGGTACTTGTCGGCAGACATGCCGACCGTCTGCTTGAACAGACGGCTGAAATGGGCCGGATGCTTGAACCCGACGCGGAAGCCCGCTTCCGTAACGGAAATGTCCGGTTCCAGCAGAAAAAGCACCCTGGCCTGGTTGACGCGCTGCTTGTAGATGTACTCGAACAGCTGCACGCCGGTAACTTCCTTGAACGTTCTGGACAGGTAGGAACGGCTCAGATGCAGCTCGCTCTGAAGCCGCTCCAGCGTCAGCTCCTCGGAAAGATGTCCGCCGATATAGTCCATGATATCCTGCGCGATCTGCTCCTTGTCCCTCGACCGTTCCGGCGCCAGATTCATCGGCTCCCGGCATCGCTCGTAGATGAACCCGAGCAGATCCTCGAACGCCAGCTTCATCCGGTACAGGCCGGAAGCATCGCCCTGCTTCTTGAAGCGGTCCATCCGGGCCAGAATCTGCTCCGCTTCTTCCCTATGCTCTCCCCGCAGAGACAGCCGATAGTTGCGGAGCTCCTCGAACGGCCGCATGACGGGAAGCTGCGCCCCGGAAGGCGAGGCGGCCCGGAGCGGATCGGGGTAGAAATGAATGATGCTCCGCACGTAAGGACGGCTCGGATCGACCTTGGGCCTGTGCAGGGTCATGCCGTACATGAGCAGCATGTCGCCCGGCTCCAGGCGATAAATGCGGCTACCGATCAGATACGTGCAATCCCCTTCATGGAAGAAATAAATCTCATAGTAGGGATGAGAATGGAAATCCTGCATGACCTGCCCATCCTCGCGAAAGGTATAATCGAGCAGGCCGGCAGGATATCCGCCGCTTCCGGACATGCATGCCACATCCTCTCCATGGCTCACGGCCATGGGTTCAGCATACCATCGTCCATCCGTTCTGATAAGAGAGCACCTGTCAGGCTCCCGACGCGGCACCGCTCGTCTCCAGCAGCTCGCGCATATAGCGCGAGTATTGCTCCAGCATTTCCGGCGAGCTGTATTGCCCGCTGAAATCCTCCACCCCGATGAAACCGTCGTAGCCGACGGCGACGAGGTCGGAGACAACTTCCCTCCAGCGGACGACTCCGCCTTTCATGCCCGTCCAGCCGCTGTTCCACCGTACGCTTCCATCGGCATCGGCCGTCGATGTCCACCCGGCATTTTTCATATGCACATGAGCCAAATAGGGTCCGAGCATCTCCATGCCCATGCGGTGATTCTCGTAGCCTTCATGGACCATGTTGCCGGGATCGTAGAGGACGCCGACGGCATCGGCGTCCAGCCCTTCGCACAGCCGGATGGCAGCCGAAGCGCTCGGGGCGATCGTCCCGTGATGGGTCTCGATCAGGCCTTTGACTCCATATTGCCTGCACAGGCCGGAAGCTTCGCGCAGGTAAATCCTCTGCAGGCCGAACAGCTCGCCGAAAGGTCTCGACCGGTCGTAGCCGTGAACGCCGAGACGGATATAATCCGCTCCGAGCTCCCTCGCCGCAGCCAGCACCTGCTCCGTCCCTTCCAGATCGCCCGCTTGCAGATAAGGCGTCAGGCTTATGGACTTCAGTCCTTCCTTCTCCGCTGCGCTTCGGAACCGGGCCAGCACGCCGGCATCTGCGCTCTGCGGCACCGTAGCCAGATTGTTGCCCCAGAAGGAGGGCTTCTCTTGCCCGACAGCTGCGGGAGTATCCTTGCAGCGCCATTCTATCCCCTGCAGGCCTGCCTTGCGGGCGGCTGCGGCAAGCTCCTCCGGATGAAGCTCCGGCGTTGCCACCGTAAATACGGACAGCTGAATCGTCATGGTCGATATGGCCTCCAATCTGTCATCTGAATTATTTCCGCCTCCAGGAAGCAGTCTCCTTATTCAAGGCGGAGCTTCAATTGAATCCGCCGATCCTTGTCGCTGCCGCTTGCGCCAGCAGGCACAGCTCCGCCGCCTTGAACGCATGCTCCTGCGTCATGGCCTTCTCCGTCCGGTTCAGGACATCGAGAATCAGGCTGCCGAAAAACGGATACCCGACCTTGCCGGACAGCTCCATATGATGCTCTCCCTCGCCGTTTACGAGATAGAGATGATCCCCCTGCGGGGAACGGGCGATATCCACGTACTTGCGCAGCTCGATATAACCCTCCGTGCCGAGGATGACCGTGCGGCCGTCCCCCCAGGTCGAGAGGCCTGCCGGCGTCAGCCAGTCGACCCGGAAGTAATGGCTGGCTCCGTTGTCGCCCAGCAGGCTGGCGTCGCCGAAATCCTCCAGCTCGGGATAGTCTGGATGGTGGTAATTGCCCACCTTGCTGTGAAGCACCCGGGCATCGCGGCAGCCGGCAAAATGAAGGAACTGCTCGATCTGATGGCTGCCGATATCGCACAGGATGCCTCCATACCGCCGCCGGTTGAAAAACCAGTCCGGCCGCGACGGCGCATTGAGCCGATGCGGGCCGGTGCCCATCACCTGCACGACCCGTCCGACGGCTCCGTCGGCGATAAGCTCTCCGGCGAATACGGCGCTCTCCACATGCAGCCTTTCGCTGAAATAAACGGCATACTTGCGGCCGGTCTCGGCGGCGCAGCGACGGGCTTCCTCCAGCTGCGAGAGCTCCGTGAACGGCGTTTTGTCCGTAAAATAATCCTTGCCATGCCGCATGACCTTGACGCCGAGCGGTCCGCGCTCGTTCGGCACGGCGGCTGCCGCGACGAGATGCAGCTCCGGATCCTGAAGAACTTCTTCCAGGGATCCGGCAATGGCCGCGCCCGGGTAGCGGGAGGCAAACGCGGCTGCCCGATCGTAATCGGCATCATAGACCGACTTCAGCGTGCCGCCTGCTTCGATCAGTCCGTTGCACATGCCGTAAATATGGCCATGGTCGAGGCAGACAGCGGCGAACACGAATTCCCCCCTGCCGACGACGGGACTCGGCTTCCCTTGCGGGGCATAATTCATGCCGTCCTTGCTCACTTGCGGTTCCCCCTTTCATCCGCAGCGTCAATCGCCGCGACAATGATTGAATGATCTAATGAGTGCCCTTCACATCCAGCGTACGGCCTGCAGCCGCTTGGTCCTTGCCGGCAGTCGAAGCCGCGATGCGGGCCTGCAGCTCACGGTAATACTGCTCGTCATCCAGCGGCAGCTCCACCCAGCCGTCCGTCCAGGCGGACAGGAGCATGGCGTTGGCAAGCGCCAAGCCTTTGATCCCTTCCTCTCCAGGCGACTCCAGCGGGGCGCGTCCGGCGATGGCATCGACCCAGTTGCGGGTCACGGCCCGGTGCTGATTGGGCTCGCCGCCCGGCACCGGGACATCGATCCGCCATGTCTCCGGGCTGCCGAAGCCTCCGGCGTACGTCCGGTTGAACTCGCTCTCCGGCGTTCGGAGACGCCAGAACGTCAGCTTGCCGTCCTCGGCGACCAGCTTGCCGCGGTCGCCGGTAATCTCGAGCCGGTTCGTGCCGGGCGCATCGACGGTCGACGTAATGAACACTCCGGTCGCTCCGTTGGGGTATTCGGCGTAAGCGGTAACATCGTTCTCCACTTCAATGTCCCGATGCTTGCCGAAGCCGCAGAAAGCACGGATCCGGGTCGGCATGAGGCCGGTGACCCACTGCCACAGATCGAGGTTATGGGGCGATTGGTTCATCAGGACGCCTCCGCCCTCGCCTTCCCAGGTCGCTCTCCAGCCGCCGCTGTCGTAATAGCTTTGGGAACGGTACCAATCCGTGACGATCCAATTGATGCGCCTGACGTCGCCGAGCTCTCCGGTTTGGATCAGCTCTCGCATTTTGCGGTAAAGAGGGTTCGTCCGCTGATTGAACATGATGCCGAACACCCGGCCGCTGGCCGCGGCAGCCTCGTTCATGATCTTGACCTGCTTCGTATACACGCCGGCCGGCTTCTCCACAAGCACATGCAGTCCCGCTTGGAGGGCGGCTATCGTTTCTTCGGGATGGGAATAATGCGGCGTGCAGATCAGGACGCCGTCCACCTCGCCGGAATCGAACATCTCCCTGGCGCTTGTGTACGTCTTGACGGAGTCGCCGAAGGCGGCCTTCGCCCAGGAAAGCCTTTCCTCCCGGACATCCGATACGGCAGCCAGCACGCCTCCCGGCACTTCGCCCGCCGCCAGATACGCGGCATGGCCCGAGCCCATATTGCCGAGCCCGACAATTCCGATTCTCAGCTCAGTCGTCATTTGAATGCCTCCCCATGCTTCGGTTCCGCCCGCCTGTTGGCGGGTATGCCGTGATTGTATCATGGCAGCGGTTGCAGCTCTTGACCGAGATGGACCGATTATCGCTTTCATTTGACTCTCGTTGCACAATACAGGCCCAAGACTCCATTCCGCTGCGTCTGCTCCCCTCTGAGATAAGGCTGTCGCTGTCCAACCGAGCAGGAGATTCCCCCCCCCCTCATCCATCCACATAAAAAGCAGCGGCTTTCGGACATGAACTCATCCGATTGCCGCTGCTTGTTGGGTTGGAAAAGGTCTCTCCTTCCTGAAAATCCATCGGACAGGCCATTGCCGGCGTCAGCCTTTCACGCCGCCGACGGTCATGCCTTTGACAAAGTATTTCTGCAGGAAAGGATACACGATGATCATCGGCAGGCTGGCCACGATCGTCATCGTCGCGCGGATGGAGCTCGGCGTGACGAAGTTCGAGCTTGAGTTCGCGCTGTTGGCGAATGCCGACGCCGACGTCATCGAGGAGTTCGAATTGGAGTTGGCCAGCATCTTCATCAGCTCGTACTGGAGCGTGCTGAGATTCACTTTCTCGGAGTTGTAGAGGAACACATCGAACCACGAGTTCCACTGGTAGACGCCGGTGAAGAGCGCGACCGTCGCGAGCGCCGGAAGGGCGAGCGGAACGACGATCTGGATGAAGGTGCGGAACTCTCCGGCGCCGTCGATCCGGGCGGACTCGATGATGCCGTCGGGAAGCCCTTCGATGAAGGAGCGGATGACGATCATATTGAAGACGCCGATGATGCCGGGCACGATGTACACCCAGAAGGTGCCGATCAGGTCCAGATCCCTCATCAGCAGGTAGTTCGGAATGAGGCCCCCGTTCAGATACATCGTCAGGATGAACATGATCGTAACGAACTTGCGGAGAACGAATTCCGGACGGCTGATCGTATAGGCCACCATCGCCGAGCAGAAGACGGTGACGACCGTTCCGATCACCGTGCGCAGGATCGAGATCAGCGTCGCGTGGAAGATCGTCGCTTCCTTGAAGACGTACTTGTAGTTGTCGAAGCTCAGGTCCCGCGGCAGCAAGTAGATGCCGCCCTTGATGGAATCGTTCGCGTCGTTCAGCGACACGGCCAGCGTGTTGATGAACGGATAGAGCGTGAAGACGACGAGCAGCGACAGCACCAGGACGTTGAGCGTATCGAATATGCGGTCTCCCGGAGATTGGAACCGCTTATGCATTTTCTTGGGCTGCTGCGGCTGGGGAGCCGGTTCAGCGGCAGGCCGGACCGTATTTGCCATGATCCATCACTCCTTCTAGAACAGTCTCTGCTCGCCGAACCGCTTGGCCATGGAGTTGGCGGTGAACAGCAGGATGAAGCTGACGACGGTTTTGAAGATGCCCGCAGCCGTCGCGAGCGAGAAGTTGCCCATCGAGATGCCGTATTTGAGCACGAAGATCTCGAGATTTTCGGAATAGTCGGCATTCATGCCGTTGCCCATCAGGTATTGGGGCTCGAAGCCTGTCTCCAGGATGCTGCCGAGGTTCATGATCAGCAGGATGACGATGACCGGCTTCAGTCCGGGAAGAGTGATATGGAGAATGCGCTGGAGCCTGCTCGCTCCGTCGATCTCAGCCGCCTCGTACTGCGACGGATCGATCATCGTCATGGCGGCGAGGTACACGATCGTATTCCAGCCCACGTCCTTCCATACCTCGGATGTGCCGAGAATGCCCCAGAAATAATGGCCGACGCCGAGCCACATGATCGGCTGGTCGAGGATATGAAGCCGCATCAGCACTTCGTTGACGATGCCGCCTTCATCGATGGACAGCGCCGTGGAGATGATGTTGGCCGCCACGACCCAGGAAATGAAGTGGGGAAGATAGCTGATCGTCTGCACGGCCCGCTTGAAGAAAGCGACGCGGACTTCGTTCAGGAGAATGGCCAGTACGATCGCGGTGACGAACCCCAGCACGAGCTTGATGACGGCCTGGACAAGCGTGTTGCGGAGCACCCGGATGAAGGTATCGTCCGAGAAAAGGAAGCGGAACTGCTCCAGCCCGACCCATTCCTGCTGGAACATGGTCAGATTGGGGCGATAATGCTGGAAGGCGATGAGCCAGCCCCACAGCGGCACGTATTTGAAAATGAAGATCCAGATGACGAAAGGCACCGACATGAAAATGAGCGTTTTCTGCTTGAGAAGCGTCTTGAACCATCGATTCAGGGCGCTGGGCTCTGCGGCCCGCGGCGCCGGGACGGCGGTTTGATCCCGCATCGTATCTCTCCTCTCCTATCCAACAAGGCACCCAACGTGCAGGGACCGGACCCTGTTGACTGACCGGTCCGGTCCCTCTTGAAGCAGCCTGGCTTACTTGCCTTGCGTTTTGGCGATTTTGGCGGCGACTTCTTTGGTGAGGGTGTCTTCGTACGCTTTCACGTCGAGCTTGTTGAAGTCCTTGAGATACTGGTCCCAGATGCCGTCGAACTGATCGGGCTTGGCCAGCACGAGCTTGGAGAAGTATTTCAGCTTGACGTCCTTGGACTTCTGCGTGAAGATCTGCGCCGGCGAGCCCTGCTCGAGCGAGATGCTCCAGGCCGGGTACCACGGGCGGTCTTCGGGCTTGGCGAACAGCTCCGAGAACGTCTTGACCCCGTATTTGTCGAGGATCAGCTTGTCGCCGTCCGTGAAGGAGGCTTGGGCGACCTCCGGCTGGCGTCCCGCGTTGAACGAGTTGCCGTCCGCAAGCGTCGAGCCCTGGCCGTACATCGGCCAGCTGTAGTTGAAGTAGGAGAAGCCGATGCTTTCCTGCTTGGCGTTGTCCTTCAGCATTTCGATCTGCTCCGGCGTGCGGTAGAAGCGGCCCTTGTCGTCCACCTCGTACGTTTCGCCCTTGATGCCCCATTGGATCAGCACCTGGTTCTCTTCCTTGAGCATCGTGTCGAAGAACTTGATGATGCGCTCCGGATCCTTGGCCGCCGTCGTGATGCCGACGCCGCGGTTGTTGATGAAGGAAGGAGGGTCGAGATACTGGTCGGTCGTATTGTTGTCGAATACGATCGGCAGCGGCATGTAGTCGAGATCGTCGTTGCCGGTTTTTTTGATGTTCTGGAGAGCCTGGTTCGCCTGCCAGCCGTAGTCGAAGAATCCAAGCACTTTGCCGGAGGAGATTTTGGCCAGATACTGGTCATAGTTGCTGACGAACGAGGCTTGGTCGTACAGTCCCTCGGAGTTGACCTCGTTCAGCTTTTTCAGCCAGGTTTTCGTGTAGTCGCTGTTGGCGTATACCTTGGCGTCATGGGTGCTCATATCGACGATGACGTCGCCGTCGTTCGGATAGCCGGCCAGATGCATCGGCGGGTTGAAGATGCCCATCGTCCGCCAGTCGTAGATCAGCGAGCTGAAGCCGGTCAGCTTGTCGGTCTTATGCGCGTCGTTGTACTTCTTGATCAGGTCGAAGTACTCGTCGATCGTCTTGATTTTCGGATATCCGGCTTCCTTCAGCACGCGGCGCTGAATGAAGAAGGCGCCTTGATCGATCGTCGGGCTCGGGATGTACTCCCCGACCACCGGGCTGAACGGCAGGAAGTAGATGTTGCCGTCGTCCGCTTTCATGAGGTTGTAATAAGGGCCGTATACGCGCTTGATGTTCGGTCCGAACTTCTCGATCAGATCGTTCAGTGGAATGAACGCCTTGGCGTCGAGCACCTTGTCGATCGCGGTATCCGGAGCCAGCACATCCGGATAGTTGCCGCTCGCGATCATCGTGCCGATCTTCGTATTGACGTCGCCGACCGGATATTGAAGATTGAAGTTGACCCCGGTCTGCTCCTCCAGCTTTTTGCCGATCTCCGTTTTGTTGGAGTCGATGTTCGGCACCTGGGAGTTGGCATTGAAATACGTGAACGTAACCGGTTTCAACTCTTCCTTCGGCTCGCCGCCCGCATCCGTATTGGCTGGAGCCGATGCTTCCGGCGATGACGCGGGAGCCGGGTTTCCGGCATTGTTGCTGCTGTTGCCGCTGCAGCCCGCCACCGCCGCCATGGCGACGGCAAGGGCGAGAAGGCCCATTTTTTGTTTGACCATGCTGGTCATGTCCCCTTCCACCAATGAAAGTCTCGAAATTGTGCAACCCTTTTCTGTAAGCACTTTCATTGTAAGGCAGGGCTGAGAGCCGCAACACCCGACAAACTTTAGCTGTTACCCCAAAAACCTTAGGAATTAAGCGGAACGCTCCTCCGGCTCGCGCGGGAAAGCGATGCGGATGGCCGTCCCGCGCTGCCATTCGCTGTCCAGCTTGAACGTAAAACGGTCGCGATAATAGAGCTGGAGCCGGCGGTAGACATTCTGGATGCCCACATGCTCTCCGAACGACTCCTCCCGCTCCAGCATCCGCTCGATCGCTCCTACCTCTTCCTCCGGCATGCCAGCTCCATCGTCCTTGATCTCGGCGATCAGCTGCCGGCCTTCCGCCCGGATGGCGAGCCGGATCAGACCGCCGTTCTTGCTCGGCTCGATGCCGTGGATGCTGGCATTTTCCACGAACGGCAGGATGGACATTTTCGGAATGAGCCATTCCATCGCCTCGTCCTCGACGTCGATCTCGTACATCAGCTTGTCCCCGAACCGGTACTTTTGAATTTCCAGGAAGCAATGGACAAGCTCGAGCTCTTCCCGCACGGTCATCCAATCCTTGTCCCAGGACAGCGAGCGCCGGAAGATTTTGGCCATATTGTGGATGATTTTGGCCGTTTCCTCTTCCTTCTTGATGATGCTGCGCATGCGGATCGTCTCCAGGGCGTTGAACAGAAAATGCGGATTGATCTGGCTCTGCAGAGCGTGGAGCTGCGCTTGATTGCGCTTGATTTCCAGATCCTTGCGCTGAATGTCGGCCACATACACGTCGTCGATGAGATTTTTGATCTGCATGGTCATCCGGTTGAACTCGTTCGTCAGCTGGCCGATCTCGTCGCGATGGTCGGGATGCTTGATCGTATCGAAGTGATGGTTCCTCACCCTCTTCATATGCTTGAGAATGCGGACGATCCGCACGCTCAGCGAACGGGTGAACCAGATGATGATCAGCGTCGGGATGAGCAGATTCGGCAGGGCGAGATAAACGACAAAATTGCGGGACTTGTAGACATCCTGCAGAACGCGGTGCTCCGGAAAGACGCCTTCGATCCGCCAGCCCTTCAAATAGTCGACGTTCTCGATGCTTTTGGTGACCGCGATGCCGTCGCTCGGAGACGCATGGCTCGCATAAGCGAGCGAGCGATGCTGCCAGTCCAGAGCGGAGCCCGAAGCGTAATCGATCAGCTCCAGATCGTTGACCAGATACAGGTCGCCCTGCAGGGTCGAGTTGCGGAACAGGCTCGCGACCGCATCGTAGCTGATGTCGATTTTGACGACGGAATGGCGGGCGTACTGGGACTGGAAGTAGTCCAGCTTGCGGACGAAGCTGTATACCGTCTCCAGGCCGCGCGAAGTCTCCACATCGTTGCGGACGACGACCGGCGCCCTCCTGCCGGGCATCTCCAGGGCGCGGTACCAAGGCGTCGCCTCGACCTCCTCCGAGATCGGAAGCACCCCTCCGCCTCCGATGATGGTCGGGTTGTCGGTGTAGATCGTAATATTGCTGACGGATTTGTAGATCGGAGAATACCGGTACAAGGTCGGGCTGATGTCCGAATAGTAGGAATCGACGTATTCGGATGCGCCGGCATACGGCTTTTCGATCGTCTCGTTCAGCTTGGCGTCGGTGTAGAGAATAGAAGAAATTCCGGCCGCGACATCCATCTGCTCGAGGAAGTCGCGCCGGATCTGCTCCATGGCCATGGAGATGTCGTTCAGCTTTTGCTGTTTGACGTGATGCGTCGTCACCTGATAGAACACAAAGTCGGTCAGCACGATCGGGATCAGCACGCAGACCAGATACACGATCAGCATTTTGTCCCGGAGCCGCACATGATTCAAGCTGAATCGCATAACACTTGCCCTCTCCGTCATGTTTTGGCCAACAGCTCGTTGCGGTAGGAGGTCGGCGATTTGCCCTCTACCTTCTCGAATTTGCAGATGAAATAGTCCGGGTTGTCGAAGCCGACGCTGCGGGCGACTTCGTACACTCTCATTTCCGTCTGGCGAAGCAGCTTTTTGGCGTTGTGGACCCGAAGCTGCAGCAGATAGTCGTTGAAGTAGACGCCGTAATTCTTCTTGAACAGCTGCCCGAGATAGACGGGATTCATATAAAACCGGGCGGCAATGCTCTTGAGGCTGATGTCCTCGTTGTAGCGGCTGTCGATATACTGCTTGATCTTGACGATATCGCCCTTGGCGTTGCTCTTCCGCAGCCGGCTTGCCATCTCCGAGCTTTCTTCGGCGAACGCTCGGAACAGCTCTCTCAGCCCGCATGGAGAAACCGGATAATCCCTCCAGGACAGAATCGGATCCAGGGAGAGCAGCTCCTTCTCGTCCCCCTGCAAGGAGCGGATCGTGCCGATCGCGCCGAAAACGAAGCGATTGACGGCATTGTGGACCGCGTCCGGCGTATACCGCTTGCTGCGGAACTGGTCGAAAATCCACTCGATGCCCGCATTCCGCTTGTCGGGATCGGCGTCCTCGATCTGCTCCTGCAGACGGGCATATTCGGCCGGCTCGAATTCAAGCCGGCGCAGCTCCTCTCCCTTCAGTCTCCCATAGCCGAAGGTTCTTTTCTCCGGATAGGCGAACTTGAACTGCATCGCATCGAGGGCGGTGCGGTAACCATGCTTGAGCTGCTTGAGCCCTTCAACCTGTTCGCCCAGATAACCGGTGAACAGCAGCCCCGTACGGCGCCGCAGCCGCTCGGCGAGGCGGTCGGCGGCTTCCTCGGCGGACAGCCCGGATGAAGAAGGGAGAACGACCGGCAGTCCGTAGACGCCCGGCTTATGCTCCAGCAGAACGCATGGACGAGGAGTCAGTCCGAGCTGCTCGGCGCAGCCGGCGATTTCCAGCCGCAGCTCGCCCGCCCGCTGCTCGGGCTGCTCCGCTCCCATGAACGACAGGATGCCGTTGGCTTCCAGGATGAGGTAGCAGCAGGAGCCTTCCGGATCAAGGCCGAGCAGCTCTCCATGCCTCTGCAGCTCTTCGCCGGAGCTCTGACCCCGCAGCAGGCTTTCGAGCGCCTTCCGCGATTGCCGGGAGGACCGCTCCCCGGCCTGCTCGTCCTTCTCGATCTGGGAGGCCAGCCCTTGCAGCGCCTCCATCATTTCGCCATCGTCCACCGGCTTCAGGATGAAGTCCCGGACGCCGAACTTGATCGCCTGCTGCGCATAGCTGAAGTCTCCATACCCGCTGACAATGATGAACTTGACGGAATGATTGCCTGTTCCCCGGACCGAACGGATCAATTCCAGACCGCTCAGGACAGGCATCCGAATGTCGGTGATGACCAGATCGGGGGCATGCTCCCCGATCATCCGGAGCGCTTCCTCTCCGTCCTCGGCTTCCGCGCATACCTCGTAGCCGCAGGCTTCCCAATCGATCATGCTCCGCAATCCCTGCCGGGCATAGCCTTCGTCGTCGACCAGCATGACCTTGTGCATCGTATCCCTCCTACGGGTTGATCAGCTCAGGGCAGCATCTTCGTCGGGCATCCAGATGCGGTAGCTTCCGCTCAGCGCCAGCATCGCGAACATATACAGGCAATTGTCATAGTAACGGCGCTCTCCGGTGCGCACGGGCGTATCCCAGAACCGGCGCACCGTATTCAGCGCAAGCTCCCCGCCGGTTGCCAGCGCGGCCATGGCGTTGGTCGCGGCCAGTCCGACCGGATGGAGCGATTTTTCGTCCAGCGGAGTGCCGTCGATCTCATAGCGGCGATAATCCTCGGGGGATTTGTCCGCGAAGAACGATTGAATGCGATCGGCGACCGCCGTCTGCTCCGGATCGGCGCGGAACCATTCGTAGTCCAGGCCGATGTTCGCCGCGACCCGGTACGAATCGCTGAAAAACTTGCCGTAGCCGCGGTCGTCGTTCGGCGTTCCGTCATAATGGGCGTACTCCGGCGCCAGTCCGGTGTCCGGATGGCTGGAGAGATGGATGTACGCCCTGCTGGCCTCGGCCGCTTCCTTCCAGAAGGAGCGGTCCTCCGGATCGGACCAGAGCGCGAACAATTCATAGAAATGGGGCAGATGGTAGGAAGGATCCGAATACTCGCAGTTCGGAATGAACTTGATCAGCTTGTTGTCCCGGTTCCACATCGGATCGCCGGGCCTTCCATCCTCTCCCTTGTGCAGGCAGGCCCGGAGGATGTCCCTCGCCTTGGCGCTGTAATCCAGCGGATGCTCGCCTTCCCCCCAGCGGTTGGCGGCGAAGAAGAGCGCCAGCGCGAAGTATTCCTCTCCGTCCGGCGCCGGGCCGTCCGAGCGCCGCGAGCCGTCCGTATTGCAGGACCAGGCGAAATACCCCTCGCCCCAGCCTTCCTTCATATGCATATATTCATAGGACCAGCGCCAGATCCGGTCGAACACGTCCTTGCGGTCCAATTGCACGGCCATCATCATGCCGTAGGACATTCCTTCCGTCCGGACATCCAGGTTGCCCGTATCGAGCAGATAGCCCTTGTCGCTGCCGGCTTCATAATAGATCCGCGTCTCTTCGCCGCCTTCGAACAGCTTGCTCCACGTCTCCTCCACCCGTGCAGCGATTTCTTCGGACGGATAGCCCGCTTCCATGAACACATTTCGATACGTCCCGGTATGGAACGCTCCGCTGCCTGCTTGACCCATGCTTTCCCGCCTCCTCGTTGAATTTTATTGCCCGTGCTTGCCTTCCGTCTCTACAATACGGTGAATGAATAGGCATCTTCGATAAAATGAACCGGAATTTCGGGAACGGCGGCCTGCAGCCGTTCCGCGAGCAGCCGCATGCCGGGCTCTTCGCTGGCCGCATGCCCCAGCAGCAGCAGCGACCTCCGATCGCCGCGATGCAGGGAATCCCGGACATATTCCGGCGTTTCCCATTCCGGACCTTCTCCGGCGACGACCAGATCGACGCCGGACTCCTCATAGAGAGGCACGGCGACGGATCCGCCGCCTCTGTATCCGACTGCGATGCCGATCCGGCTGCATCGATAATCCAGGCCTCCGATTCCTCTCAGCCAGGGAACGTTCAGCTTGCGTTTGATATGCTCCGCAACGGAGCGGGCCGTCGACGGCTCCGGCAGGCGCACGATCGCCGCCGCCGGCATCACCTGCTCTACCGCATCCCCCCAGCCGAGGCTCGACACCAGTCCTTCCGTGATCCAATCCGGATTGCGCCGATGCGGACCGTCGTGGGAACGATAGACGGCCAGCCCCGCTTGCCGGATCCATTGCCGCTTCAAGCCGGCTGACCGGCTTCCGGCGGACCACTCCGCCCGGTCGTCGTGGCTGTAGCAGATGCCTTCATGGACGACGAGCAGGTTGGCGCCCGCCGCCGCCGCCTTCTCCAGCACGGCCAGCGAGGCGTTGAAGGCGACCGCGACTCCCTTCAGCCCGGCGTCCGCGCTGCCGGCGAGCAGTCCGTCGACGGATGACGCCGGCTGACCCGCTCCCTGAAGCCAATCCATGACATGGCGGACCGTTCTCATGCTCTTCCCTGCCTCCTTCCTTTCCCGGCCGCCCGGCTCTGCAAGCATGGATCAGACTCGAATAGTCCATAACATCAAAAGCTTCGGCCTTCCCGGGACGTCAGAAAATCCTGCGCCCCTTCTCGTCCGGAATGCCGCTTTTGCGGAAGAAGTACGTATTGATGACATCCCGCCACTCGCGGGCATGCTCGGCCTGATGCCGGAAGCGTCCCAGCGTTTCCCCGAAGGCAGGCTCCGGAATCTCGCCCTCCAGACATTCCCACTGCGCAGCCAGCTCTTCCGCTCTCCGGGCTCCATGAAAATGAGAATCGTAAATATGCTGGATGACCGTCTTGCCGGAATGCAGCACATGGCGGTAAGGGACGTGGTGGAAAAACAGCAGCAGCTCGTCCGGGGTCGCATGCTTCTGCTCGAAGCGCTCCCGATTCGGAGGGAAATATTGGGAGGCGTATCCGGTTCCCGTTCCGCTCGTGCGGTCGACCCCGATGCCGTCCCGGTCGGCGAAGTGGTACGTGCCCCACATGGAATATTCATAGCCGTCCACGTCGGGTCCGTAATGATGGTTCGGCTTTACCATCCAGCCGACGCCCAGAGGCGCCGTATAGGCTTCATAGATGCTCCAGGATTCCATCAGCATGGAAATGACCGTCCCAGCCGCCTTGCCCTCGGTCCCGAAGGCGAGTCCGGACCATTCCTCCGCGATCTCCAGAGCCGTCAGCTCCGGATTCCAGGCGAGCCGGCCGAAGCCGTACAGATTCGCCTGTGCGAGCAGATGGCCGGTCCAGTTGTCGTCGTCCCCGATATTGGATACGGCCGCCATGCCTCCGGCTTCGCGGCCGTGCAGCCTGCCGCTGGCGACCGCCTTGACGAAGGACCCTTCGCCGCGCGCATGCGTATCGAAATCGAGCACTTCCTTCCATTGCGGAACGAGATAGCAGAGATGCTTCTGCTGGCCGGTGTACTCCTGGGCGATCTGGAACTCCGCCAGCATGTTCGTGTCCGGCATCGCTCCGAAGAGCGGAGATGCGGGCTCCCTGACCTGGAAGTCCATCGGCCCGTTCTTCACCTGCAGGAAGACATTGTCCCTGAACCTGCCGTCAAGCGGCTTGAAGTGGTCGTATGCGGCTCTGGCCCGATCCGTCTTGCGGTCCCGCCAGTCCTGCTTGCAGTCATAGACGAAGCAGCGCCAGATGACGCGGCCGCCGAACGGCGCCAGCGCATCGGCCAGCATATTGGCGCCTTCGGCATGATCCCGGCCGTAGGTGAACGGCCCCGGCCTGAATTCTGAATCCGCTTTCACGAGAACCCCGCCGAAATCCGGAATATGGCTATAGATGCGGGCCGCTGTCCGGCTCCACCACTGCCGGACCGAAAGATCAAGCGGATCGGCCGTCTCCAGCTCGCCGGTCTCGCACGGAGCGGCGAAGTTGGCGCTCAGATAGAGAGAGATGCCCCATTCCCGGAAGACGCCGGCGATTCTCGCTATCTTCGGCAGATCCTCTTCTCCCGTGAAGCGGGTCTCGCGCGCATGCACGTTGACGTTGTTGATGGAGATGGCGTTGATGCCGACGGACGACAGCAGGCGCGCGTAATCCCGGATGCGGCTTGTATCCTCGGCGATCTGCCCGTCCCGGTAAAAGATGGAGCGCCCCGCGTAGCCGCGCTCGACGCTGCCGTCGCCATTGTCCCACTGGTTGATCATGCGCAGTCCATTGGCGGGAGCTTCGGCGATGTCGAGCCCGGACAGCGGCGCTCCCGCACGGAGCAGCCGGATCAGGTGGAAGGTGCCGTAGAGCACGCCGGCCGCGCGGGAGCCGCCGACAACGATGCTGCTGCCGGCCGTCCGGATCCGGTAGCTCTCACCGGCGGATGCCGCTCTCTCCTCCTCGCTGAACGCCGCCGCAGCCTGCGGACAGCCGCGGAAGGTTCCGAGAACGATGCCTCGGACGCCGTCGGACGGCATTCCGTCCTTCGGAGCCTGGCCGATTAAGCTTTCGACCGCCCGCCTCAGCTCCTCCAGCGCGGATGCGACAGGAGCATCACTCTCGGGAGCGTGGAGACAGGCTGCCCACGATGCGGCCTGCTCCCGCACGGCTGCCGCCGCCGGAGGGCTTCCCAGCCACGCTTCGTAGCCGGTGCCCGGCTTAGCTTCCGCTGAGCGCTGCATTCCGGACTCCCCCTTCCATCGCGGCTGCCGCAGAAGCCGTTTCCCGCAGCCATAGAATGGCCGTCACTCCGCGCGGATAATACTTGCTGCCGATGATCTCGCCGCTCAGAATCTGGTCGCTCCATGCCCAGTAGGACAGCTCCGGATGCTTCAGCCATGCGGCGTGTGCGGCGTCCGCAGCGGCTCCGCGGCCGTCCCATGGGAGGCCGAGAATCTCCCTGGCGATGAATTGGCAGAGATAGATCTTGCTCAGCCAGGAATTGGCGCTCGTCGACGAGAGCTTCCATCCGCCGTCTTCGAACAGGCAGGTTCCCGTTGTGAGCACCGTATCCAGATGCGTCCGCAGCGCAGCGAGGTAGGCGGAGAAGCGTCCGTTGGGATCGAGAGCTTCCCGGTTGCCGGTGAAGTAGGGGAAGATGAGCCCTTCGATGGCCGGGATGATGCGGGAGTCATTGTTCTCCCCGATCACAGCCGGGATATAGCCGCGATCGTTGAGCTGGGCTGCGATCGACGACGACGCCCGGTCCGCCTGCGCTCCGGCTTCGGCGGCGAGCCCGTCAAGCCCTTCGGATGCGAACAGCTTCTCCAGCGCCACGTAGACGGCCCAGCATTTGCCCGCCATATAGATGTTGTTGCGGGACTGGCCGAGCGAGACGTCGAGGCTGTCGTAGGTCGTAATTTCCGCGCCGCCGTCCGTGCGGCTGCTGTCGAGCCCCATCAAGCCGTTGCGCTCGCCCGGCACCGGATGGTCGCGGTTCAGCATGCTCTCGAAGCCGTCCTGCAGCACCGGCAGCATCCGCTCCAGGAAGTCCCTGTCGCCGGTCTGCTCGATGTAGACCGCCGCGCAGCACAGCCAGTTGACCAGCTCCTCATGGCTCATATAGGAGAAGCAGCCCTCGATGCCCGCCAGCTCGTAGGCGGAATGCTGCGGCCGGGAGAAGGCATTGGCTACGCCCATGTCATGCGTGAAAGCGAGTCCGCCGGGATGCTCCCGCTCCTCTCCGGGGAAGCGGACCGAATCTCTATAGCTGTACCTTTTGACGAACCAGTCCAGCTCGTTGCGTACGGTCCAAGGATTCATCTCCAGCTCGTAATAGAGCTGGTCGGCCGTCAGATCAAGCGTATTCATCATCCGGTACTCGCCTTCGTTGACGACCCAGACCGGCTCGCCGTCCGCGTCGAGCAGCTGCGTGCTGCCGTAATAGCTGTGGATGGCGTGGTTGAGCATGAACGCCTGATCGTCCGACAGCCTGCCGCTTCCGCTCCATTTGTCCGCGGCGCGGCACGAGTCGGCCAGCTCGTCGAAATGCCGGAGTGAATAGGCCGCTACGTCTTCGATCCTGGTGAAAAAGCGGGTATAGAAATACGACGTCTCCATGCCCGTCGTCACAACGCCGCCGCGGAAGAAGCACACCGCGAAGCGGAACGTGCGCCGCTCGCCGGCAGGAACCTCCATAAGCAGCGCGCCCGTGCCGCCGAGTCCGAACTGAAGATGCTGGGGATGCTTCGCCGTCAGAATGCTTTCCATCGAGAAGCCGAGGCCGGTCTTGATCCCGGCGTCCGCAGCCGCGGCGATCGCGGTGCACAGGCCTTGGCCGACGCCCGTGAAGGAATCGCCATCGGCTCCGATTCTCCGCATGGCGCTGTAAGGGTCGTTGCCTTCATAACCGAAGAACGCCCGTCGCGCGGCATCGCCGCTGCGGTTGTCGACGGTCAGCTCGGCGAATACCGCCGGCACGAGGGCGGCCTTCAGCTCTTCATCCGATCCCGCGGACGGATCCGGCACGGGACGAACGGGCGACAGAATGCGGAACGTCATGTCCCCTGCTGCCCAGACATCCTCTCCCGCAGCCAGCCTGCGCTTGATTCCGGCCCGATCGAACGTTTGCAGCAGCGCCTGGTCTTTTTTATCCTTTTTCTCCACATCGTAGCGGGCAGCCTCGTCGCCGAGCTCCCCGAAGAAAGGCAGAGCTTCATAATAAGTCCCGTCCCGCGATTGAAGGCCGATATAGACGTTCTGGTCGGCCGGACGTCCAAGCTCAAGTCCCAGTCCTCCCTTGGCGCCGGGAAATCCGAGCGTGAAGCTGGCGAATGCTCCTATCGGAGAATGATGAGCGTTGTAGAACCTGTTGTCGGCCATGAAAGGCAGCCCCTCTCTGAAAGCGATTACTTCCATCCTAGCATGCCGGTTCCGCTTGGGAACATGGTCAAATCCGCCGGATATTTACCCAAATCGCGCCAGAGATTATAATGAAGCCGACGATTCCGAACAAGCACGGGAGGGAAACGACAGATGGCCGATTCCGCCATGCCGCCCGAAGCCGGCGGCAGCATTTCCGAGACAATGTTCCCCGATGTCAAAACGACGCTGAACCTGTTCGGCATCCATAAGAGGAAGGTGCGCGGAGACTGGCAGTATCCCCTTCACCATCACCCCCAGTATGAGATCAACTACCTGCTGGACGGCCGCCAGGTCATGACGGTCGGCGGCGCCGAGTACGCTCAGGGTCCCGGCGACCTGCTCCTGATCCGTCCGGGCGAGCTGCACAACAGCCGCAGCGGAGACGGCAGGCCCTTCACTTATTTCTGCCTCCATTTCGATCTGGACGATCGGCTGTTCCTCCCGATGCTCGGGCGGCTGGAGCAGGTGCTGTTCAAGGAGGACAGCGCGCTGGCGCGCAAGGTGAGCCCGATTCTCCGCAAAATGCTGGAGCCCGAGCTCGATCCGGACTCGCGCTCGGTATCCGCCCGCATGCGGCTGCAATCCGCCGTCTTCGAGCTGTTCGCGCTGCTCTGGGACGCCGTCTCGCAGGAAGTCAGCCAGCTGCCGCCGCGCGCCTACGGCAAGGAGGAGCTGGCCCATGAGATCGCCGGGCGCCTGCAGAGCATTTCCGTCCTGCGTTTCGAGCCGGGGCACGGACGGGACGAGGGGCAAGGCATCCGGGAGATCGCCTCGGAGCTCGGCATCAGCGTCTCCCATTGCGGCCGGGTGTTCCGCGAGGTGTACGGCCAGTCTCCGCGCGCATACTGGTCCTCGCTCGTCCTGCATGAATCCAGGCATCTGCTGTCCGACTCGAAGTATTCGATCCAGATGATCGCCGGCATGCTCGGCTATCGCGACATCGCCCACTTCAGCCGCCAGTTCAAGCGCTGGACGGGCTTTTCTCCATCCGAATACCGAAAGCAGCTCCATGTTTGATAAAGAAAACGCTGTCAAACTGGTATGGTAGTATGGTAGTATCAAAAGGGAGGAGGCGATACCGCCATGAACGAACCCCTCGGCACCCGCGGTTCATCCGCACGCGACATCGTGTACGCCGGCTTGAGAGAACAGATCCTCAGCCTGGAGCTGCCTCCCGGAACGGCTCTGTCCGAAAAGGACTCGGCCGCCGCCTTCGGCGTCAGCCGCACTCCCGTACGGGAAGCTTTTTTGCGGCTTGCTCAGGAACAGCTGGTTCAAGTGCTTCCGCAGCGCGGCACCTTCGTCTCGCTGATCGACCCGGAGCTCGTGGAGGAAGCCCGCTTCATGAGGGAGCAGCTGGAGAGAGCCGTCATTCGGCTCGCCTGCGCCGGCTTCCCTCCGCTCTCGCTCTCCGCGCTGCGGGACAATCTCGCCGCCCAGCAGGATGCGATGACGCGGCTCGACGACCGCAAGCTCTTCGAGCTCGACGAAGCGTTCCACCGCACGCTGTTCCAGGGCTGCGGCAAGCTGAACACCTGGTCGGTCATCCAGCAGATGAATCTTCATCTGAACCGGGCCCGCTTGCTCCGGCTGGCGACGGATCCCCATTGGAGCCATCTGTACGAGCAGCATGCCGCCATGGCGGAGGCGATCGCCGATGGACGCGAGGAAGCGGCCGACGACCTCATGAGGCAGCATTTGCGGCTCGGCATCGCCGACCAGGAGCTGCTCAAGAAGGAATATCCGCACTATTTCAAGCCGGAAAAGGAGAATGCCCAGTGAAAATGAGCTTCCGCTGGTTCGGCGAAGGCAACGATACCGTCACCTTGAGCCAAATCAGGCAAATTCCAGGCGTCACCGACATCGTCTGGTCGCTGCACGATATTCCGGCCGGAGAGGAATGGCCGCTGGACCGGATCCTCGCGCTCCGCGATCAGGCAGCGGCGCATGGCCTCGGCATCAATGTCGTCGAGAGCGTCAACATCCACGAGGACATCAAGCTCGGACTCCCGAGCCGGGATGCCTACATCGAGAACTACATAAAAACGATGGAAAAGCTGGCCCAGGCCGGCGTGAAGGTCATCTGCTACAACTTCATGCCCGTCTTCGACTGGCTGCGCACCGATCTTCATCATCCCAGCGGAGACGGCTCGACCGCGCTGTTCTATGAGAAGAGCCGAATTGAAAACGTCGATCCGTTCGAGCTCGTCCGGCAAATAAACGCGAATTCCACGCTCACGATGCCGGGCTGGGAGCCGGAGCGCCTCTCCCATCTCGCTTCCTTGTTCGAGGCGTACCGCGGAGTGACCGAGGAGCATCTCTGGGATCACCTGAAGTATTTTCTCGACAAGGTCATCCCGGCAGCGGAAACGCTCGGCATCCGGATGGCCATCCACCCGGACGATCCGCCATGGCCGATCTTCGGCCTGCCGCGCATCATCACCGGTCAGGACAACCTGCGCCGCTTCCTCGCTCTCCATGACAGTCCCGCCAACGGCATTACGCTGTGCAGCGGCTCGCTCGGAGCGAACCCCGCCAACGACATCGTGGGCATGATCCACGAATTCGCGGACCGCATTCCGTTCGCCCACATCCGCAACGTCAAGGTGTTCGACAACGGAGATTTCATCGAGACTTCCCACCGGACGCAGGACGGAACCGTCGATATCGCGGGCATCGTGAAGGCTTACCACGACATCGGCTTCGACGGTTACGCCCGCCCGGATCACGGCCGCCATATCTGGGATGAGCAATGCCGTCCCGGCTACGGACTGTACGACCGCGCGCTCGGCATCATGTATTTGTGGGGCCTGTGGGACGCGGCAGGCTACCGGGCTCCGTCCGCCGCGAAGGAGGGACACGCTTCATGAGCCAGCTTCCGATGCATTCTTCTCTGGAGGGCAAAACCGTCGTCATTACAGGCGGCTCAGGCGTGCTCTGCCGGGTCATGGCGCTGGAGCTCGGCCGCCAGGGCTGCCGCGTCGCCGTCCTCGGCCGCAGCCTCGACAAGGCGGCTGCCGTCGCCGATGAAATCTCGGCAGCCGGCGGCACGGCCATCGCGCTCTCCTGCGATGTGACCGATCCCGACAGCGTCGCTGCCGCTGCCCTGTCCGTGCTGGAGCGGCTCGGTCCATGCGACATTCTCGTCAACGGCGCCGGCGGCAACCATCCCAGCGCCAACACGACGAACGAGATTTTCCGCCCCGGGGATCTGGAAGACGAGAAGACGGTTTCGTTCTTCGATCTCAGCGTCCAGGGCTTCCGGAACGTGTTCGACCTCAACATGGTCGGAACGCTCCTTCCGACCCAGACGTTCGCCAGGCAGATGCTCGGACGTGGCGGCACCGTGCTCAACGTCTCCTCCATGAGCGCGCCGTCCCCCATGACCAAGGTGCCTGCCTACAGCGCCGCCAAAGCTGCGATCAACAACTGGACGCAGTGGCTGGCCGTCCATATGGCCGAGTCCGGAATCCGCGTCAACGCCATCGCTCCCGGCTTTTTCCTCACGGAGCAGAACCGCGGGCTGCTGCAAAATCCCGACGGGAGCTGGACGGAGCGGTCCGGCAAGATTATCGCCCATACGCCGATGCGCCGCTTCGGCGTTCCGGAGGATCTGCTCGGCACGCTGCTCTGGCTGCTCGACTCCGAATCGTCCGGCTTCGTGACCGGCACGGTCGTGCCGGTCGACGGCGGGTTCATGGCTTATTCCGGCGTCTGATAAGAATACCGTCAAGGAGCATCAGGCTGGATCTCGCCGGATGCTCCTTTTTCTCGGCATGTCCACGAACTAATCCCTCGCTCCACCCATTCGTGTAAGCGCTTCACTGTGACTCTTAAATGTACCATCTCCATCCCCATCCGCGACATGTCTTTCCTTATGCTTTCTTGTCTTCATTTGTGCTAATATCTTCCAATTAAACCGCCGAATACCACATCTCATTCCATTTTTAGCGGGTGCATTATGGACTATAATACGAATTGCCCCCAGTAAAGCGCTTTCAAAAATGAAATCGAAAGGAGGCTCCGCAAAACCTGCCTGGGTTCAAGCTGACTGCCGCTGCTGCATTCGACACCCGCACATCCAATCGTAAAGGAGAGATTCATTGATGAGCATGAAAAAATGGCTGAACCGCCTCGCCTTGTCCGCCATCGCCTTGGCGCTTGCCCTGCCGCTGCTGTCCGCCCCGCCTGCCCGGGCCGCGGCCAACGGCTTCTATGTCAGCGGCAGCTCGCTGCTCGATGCGAACGGCAGCAGCTTCGTCATGAGAGGCGTCAACAACCCGCATATCTGGTTCGACAGCCAGGCTTATGCGGCTCTGACCGACATTGCGGCGAAAGGCGCCAACACGGTGCGCATCGTCTGGAGCACGAGCGGCACCGCCAGCCGTCTCCAGCAGATCATCGACCGCTGCAAGGCGCTCAAGATGGTTTCCGTCATCGAGCTGCATGATGTGACGGGAAGCAACGACGCGGCCAGACTGAACGACATGGCCAAATACTTTGCCCGAAGCGACGTCAAAGCCGTCTTGAACAGCAACGAGAAGTACACACTCGTCAACATCGCCAATGAATGGGGCGGCAGCGACCTGAGCGACACCGCTTGGCGCGACGCTTATCAGACCGCGATCTCCACGCTCCGGGGCGGCGGCATCAACAATACGATCGTCATCGACGGCTCCGGCTGGGGTCAGAACTCTTCCCCGATCAAAGCCTACGGCAAAACGCTGCTCAACTACGATCCGAAGCATAATGTCATGTTCTCCATCCATATGTACGGGTCCTGGAACGACTCCAGCCGCATCGGCACCGAGCTGCAGGCGATCAAAAACCTCGGCCTCGCCGTCACGGTCGGAGAATTCGGCTACAACTACAACAACGGCAGCAACAACCTGGGCTGCAAGGTGAACGCCCAGGAAGTACTGAACCAGGCGCAGGCCAAAGGCATCGGCTACCTGGCCTGGTCATGGACGGGCAACGACAGCGCGAACGCCTGGCTTGATCTGGCCAGCAGCTCCGACTGGAAGACGCTGACCTCCTGGGGCAGCCTCGTATTCAACGGCACGAACGGCATCGCCTCCACGAGCAAGAAAGCGACCGTATTCGGATGAGCCGCTGAAAAAGTTGTCGCTGCGTGCGTGAATCATTCTTCCGGCCCCATTCCTTTCTCCAGAACGATTCCGCGCCCTTCGCTTGTTTTTCAGCAGCCTCTAGCCTGATCTCTGTCCTATCTGCATCCGGCGGCCGAACGATTGCGTTCGGCTGCCTTTTTCTTTTTTTTCAACATCTCTCCGGGCTTCTCGTTGGTATAATGAGAGGACAGCTTTTAGGGGAGGTAGATGCATTTGAATGCAATCGCGGTATTTTGCGGATCCAGCATGGGCGCCAGGCCGACCTATGCCGAAGGAGCGGCCAGACTCGGCTCGGAGCTGGCGCGCAGGGGCATCACCCTCGTCTATGGCGGGGCAAGCGTCGGCATCATGGGAGTGCTTGCCGATTCCGTTCTGCAGGCGGGCGGTCAGGTCATCGGCGTCATTCCAACGATGCTGGAGGAAAGGGAGATTTCCCATCGAGGACTGACCGAGCTGATCGTGGTCGGGTCCATGCACGAAAGAAAGCTGAAAATGTCACAGCTCGCGGACGGATTCATCGCGATGCCCGGCGGCCCGGGCACGATGGAAGAGCTGTTCGAGATCTTCACCTGGGGACAGCTCGGCCTGCACCGCAAGCCGATCGGCTTGCTGAACGTGGACGGCTACTACGACGGACTGATCTCTTTCTTCGGCCATATGAACAAGGAGCAGTTCCTCCAGGACAAATACTTGTCGATGGCGCTGTCGGATTCCGACCCGGCCTCGCTCCTGGACACATTCGCTGCGTATACGCCTCCGGAGGTCAAGACGTACATCAAGAAAAGCCAGACGTAACCGCCGAACGGCACGGCTCCATCTATGCAGGGCCAAGCAAAAAGGCATTCGGACGCGAGCGGCGTCGGAATGCCTTTGCTGCCTGTTGAAAAACAAGCATTATGGACGGGAGGAAGGCTCCTCGCCGGCCTCGTTTTTGCTTTCCCGTGCAAAATCGGCGATTCGGGCATGAATGGCATCGCGCACCTCGCGGAACTTCGCCATGATCTCCTCTTCCGTTCCCGTCGCCTTGGCTGGATCCTCGAACCCCCAGTGCCATTTGACGACGTCCGGATTGGAAATGGCCGGGCAATGCTCGTCCGCATGCCCGCACAGGGTAATGACATAATCGGCCGCGTTCAGCAAATCCGGATCGATCACATCCGAGCTGTGCCCGCTTATATCGATGCCGGCTTCCTTCATTGCTTGCACCGCGCGGGGATTCAAGCCATGCGCCTCCAGGCCGGCGCTTCTGACGTCGAACCGTCCACTCCCTTCCGCCTTGAGAAAGCCGTCGGCCATCTGGCTGCGGCAGGAGTTGCCGGTACATAAGAAATATACGATCGGTCTAGCGTTCATAGGACGGGATATCCCCTTTCCTTTTTGATTTTGACCTTGCAATCAGCAGCCAGCCGAAGGCTGCAAAGATCAGAACAGCGCCCGCATTCGCAAGCCAGACATGAATGACATTCAAGGACAGGAACGATAGCCACAAATAGAGTCCGGACAGAGTAATGAGCAGCGTCGGAACCGTAAGCGCGATTCCCGTTTTGAAATAATACCCCCAGCCGATGCGCAAGCCTTTGCGGGAAAGGACATGCAGCCAGAGGAGAGTAGCCAGCGAGCCGATCGGCGTAATTTTCGGCCCAAGATTGGAGCCGATGACGTTGGCATATATCATCGCTTCCCGAATGACGCCGCTAGTCTTCGTCGCCTGGATAGCCAGCGCATCGATCATGACCGTCGGAAGATTGTTCATGACGGAGGACAGCACCGCTGCGATGAACCCTGCAGCTATGCTCGTCATCAGCAAGCCTTGCCGGCCGATGGCTTCGAACAAGGAAGTCAGCGAGTCCATCAGCCCTGCATTCCGAAGGCCGTATACGACGACGTACATCCCGATTGAAAAGATGACGATCGACCACGGAGCGCCTTTGACCAGCTTCCGGACATCCACCTCCGGGCTCCTTCGTACGGCTGCCAGAAACAGGAGCGCTATCGCTCCGGCCGGTATGGAAACCGGAACATGCAGCCAGCCGCTGGCAAAGTACGTGATCGGAAGAGCCGCCAGCACGATCCAGGCGAGCTTGAACAGCCGGGGATCCTTGATGGCGTCCCGCGGATTTTTCAGCTCGCCGACCGTATAGCTGCCGCGGATGCTTTTCCGGTAGAACAGGTACAGCACGAGCAGGCTGGCCGCTATGGAGAACAGCGATGGAACGATCATGCGGCTGGCGTATTCGTCAAAAGAGATGCCGAAAAAATCGGCGGAGACGATATTGACGAGATTGCTGACGACAAGCGGCAAGGATGCGGTGTCCGCAATGAAGCCGCTCGCCATGACGAAAGGCAGAACCATCCGATCGTCGAACCGGAGCGCGCGCACCACCGCCAGTACGATCGGAGTCATGATGAGCGCGGCTCCGTCGTTTGCGAACAGAGCCGATACGGCCGCCCCCAGCAATATCATATAAATGAACATGAGCAGGCTGCTTCCGCCGGCCAGCCGAGCCATATGCAGGGCGGACCATTCAAAAAAGCCGATCTCGTCCAAAGCAAGCGAGATCAGGATGATGGCGATGAAAGCCAGCGTCGCGTTCCATACGATTCCCGTTACCGCCGCCACATCCTCGAGGGTAACGACTTGAAAGAGCAAGGCGGCAATCGCTCCCCCGGCGGCCGGCCAGCCGATGCCGAGTCCTTTGGGCTGCCAAATGACGAATAGTAGTGTAATTGCAAATAGAATTGCTGCCGTGATTGCCATCTTTGACCCCTCTTTATTCCCCGCAGCCCTTCAACCGGTTCAGCCGTTCGGTTTGCGGCGGGATGCAGCTTAAAATCGATTCCACATGAGATTTGTCTTCCAGGCTTAAAGAATAGTAGATCCAGGTCCCTCTGCGGGATTCCTTCACGAATCCGGCCTCCTTGAGCTTCCTCAGATGCTGGCTGACGCCAGGCTGGGACAATCCGACCAGCTCGACAAGATCGCACACGCACAACTCCCGCTCCCGAAGGCAGGCAAGGATCATGAGCCTTGATTTGTCCCCCAATAGCTTCAAATGTCCGGTTAATTGTTCCATCCTAGCTTCCACTATGCACCTCCAGCACGAACTTCTCCCGCTATTATATTAGCAATCATTTATATAAACAATTGCTAATATAACTTGCCGTCTTTTTATAGGTTGAAAATTCGGATGAAGTTCATCTTGACCTTGAACATGAGATTGCCTCATCTCACTGGCAAGGGAAGAGTCGACAAATTGAACTCTATTGCTTTGGTTAAAGTAACTCGACATTCCTTATATGCG
Organism: Paenibacillus sp. P22; assembly: GCF_000469945.2. Lineage (NCBI taxonomy): Bacteria > Bacillati > Bacillota > Bacilli > Caryophanales > Paenibacillaceae > Paenibacillus > Paenibacillus sp. P22. Next base: position 32,870 of record NZ_CBRA020000143.1, read on the forward strand.
CACTGCGTCTTGCACATAATCGGAGAAGAATGACTTCTTTCTTCCATGCGTTCAACTGTTCGGACCTTCTTTGGCGGCATAGAAAAATCCCCTCCGATCAACAGCGCCGAGTTCATGATGGCATGAACTCTTTTTTCACTGTCTGCCATGAGGGGATCATATCCTCCTGTCATGCTCATAGAAGATTAAACCAGACCAGCCTCTTTCAAATTAAGGTAACTGACCAGCACCGTTTCGAATGCGGTCAAGTTGCGCAGCTGATCCTGCTCGACTGTCATCCATTCGACCCCGCCGATTTCACAGGCCGCCCGGATCGAGTCGTGGATGCTGACGATGCCGGTTCCGACTGCCGTCCATTTGCCGACCACGTCCGTCCCATAAACATCCTTGATATGTATGGCGGGGACGCGGCCTGCCATTTTGCGCAAGATGTGAGCCGGATCGGCTCCGCCGACTGTTATCCAAGCCACATCCATGCGGAAATACAACGATTTCGGATCGGTATGCTCCGCCAGAATGTCCAGCGCATACAGGCCGTTGAAGGTGGTTTTGAATTCGTGGTCGTGGTTATGGTAGCACAGCTTCAACCCTTCGGCAGCGAGCCGTGCGCCTGCGGCATTGTACAGCTCGGCGTCGCGCAGCAGCTCCTCTTTCGAGTTGCAGGGCGCCCACCATAAGGTGACATGGGAAGTTTCCAAGGACAACGCTTCCTCAATGATTTTGTCGAGGTCGTTGCGCAAATGATCCAAGCTCGCGCTATGAGTGGCTACTTGCAAACCGAGTTCATGAAACCGCCTGACATTGGCTTTCACATCTCCTTGCAGAAGCTCGCCGGCTCCTTCGATGCCTTCATAGCCGATGTCAGCCACGCGCTGCATCGTTCCCCAAAAATCCTTTTCCGCTTCTTCCTTAATCAAGCCGATAAGACCTAGCTTCGGTCTGTTCATTTCGCCCGCTCCTTGTCGTTTTTGTCCTTTGACGGAAAAGCTCCGCTATCAAGCGCGAAGCGCTTTGAGATGGGATAGCTCGGGTTCCTCTTCCGGAACCAGACAGTCGTTGACATTTCGGTACAGGCCTACCATCTGTTCATTCGGCTCGCCGGTCTCTACTGGTGGCTTCCACGACGGGTCTGCACGGCTCGCGGATATCTACATCCCATAACACCGTTATCAAACACAACGATGGCATGCTCGCCTTTCCCGCAGCCGATAAAAGCCACACGATTTGAGTGGCTCATTTCCAATCCTTCCATTTATTCACGCAATGCCGCAGCGGAAACGTACACATACCGCTCGAACCGCGCCATGACATGGCTTTTCTGCGTCGGATGCCGGTCATACAAATAGTCGATAAAATAACCCGGGTGCTCCGAATTTCCTGCGAACATATCGTAATGCAGCGGAATGACCGTGTCGAAGCGAGCTGCGACCGAGAGCTCTGCCGCTTCCCTATAATTCATGTTGCCTACGATATCCCTCGCATTGCGGAATGGGTCGCGCCCGTTGATCGGCAGCATGCCGAGGCCGATCGATTCGGCCTGCAGCAGCTCGATCAGTCCGGGATACACCGTGGTGTCTCCGGCGTGGTACATCGTAACGCCGTTAAGCTCCACGACATAGCCTACGAAGCGATGGTCCAGATCATCATCGTATTCCAGCTCCTCATGGGCGGAGGGCAGCGGTTTGACCCGGAACCCAGGCCCGTTCCACCACTCGTTCGTTCGCGCCGAGATCAGCTTGTCCGGTCGGACTCCGAGCCGGAGCATGTCCTCCCGACAATATCCCGGAGCCATGTAGACCGGGTCGCTGTGGGCTTCGGCCAACGCGGAAACCGTGTCCGGATCCAAATGATCCATATGGTCATGGGTTATGAGCACATACTGTGCATTCGTCATTTGCTGCGGCTTCAGCGGCGGCTCGAACGCCCGATGCGGCGAGGGCGTCAAATACGGATCGATGTAAATGACCACATCCCCTCCCTTGACGACGACGCTGCATTGGCCGAGAAACCATACCGCCAGCATGCCGAACGGTACACGGGTGTCATCGATCTCTTGGATCAGCGCTTCTCCGATTCGTGTCGATGATTGGTTCGTCATAAGCCCAGCCCTCCATTGATATGCAGCTCGGTGCCTGTTACTTGGCTCGATTCATCGGACAATAGATAGACGGTTCCATAGGCCATATCTTCAGGAGTCTGCATGCGGCCGGAAGGTACATGCGTCAATGCCTTCCTATGCAAATCGTCCTCGCTTATGCCCATGTTCTGATGGAGTTCGATTTCCCCTTCGGAAGCTACCCAGCCGACAGTGACCCAGTTCGAGCGGATGCGGTCTCTTCCGTAATGGGCTGCGATGTGGCGGTTCAACGTAAGCATGGCTCCCTTGGAGCAGGAGTAGGCGGCCAACTCTTTTGCGCCCTTGTAGCCGTTCGTCGAGCCCATATGAACGATAGAGCCTCCCCCGGTTTTCTGCATGGATTGAATGGCGTACATGGAGCAGAAGAATGCGCCTTTCATGTTGACGGCAAAAATCGAGTCGAACAGCTCCTCCGACGTATTCACCATCGAGCCTCTTGGGAAAATGCCGGCGTTGTTGACAAGACCGTCAACTCTGCCGTACCTGCCCACCGTCTCATCGATCAGCTGCTTGCATGCCGCTTCCCGGCTGATATCCCCTTGGACAAACAACGCCTCCGCGTCATGGACGTCCTTCATCTCTTTTACAGCTCTGGCGCCGTCCTGCTCATTCCTCCCGCCTACTACTACCGTGGCGCCTTCCATGGCGCACATCATAGCGACTCCCTTGCCGATGCCCTTCGTTCCGCCTGTTACGACGATCACCTTGCCATCAAGCCGTCTCCCCATGTTGATCCCCTTTCAGCGTACAACGCGCCTATTAATCGTTATACAAGTTGGACGTAGGATTCCAACAATGACTGCACAGTCGGAATGTACTTTGGATCGCTGTAGAGTCCCGAATTTCTTCATGATCTCCTTACTAGGGAGAAATTCGGTTCTCAAGGCGACGCGTTTCAGGCCTCAATGCGGTAGGCACGGACCATGGATTCCAACCCGTACCGCGCTGTATCAAGAGCTCCTTTGCCCCCGGAATCGAAATTGACGGCTCCTTGCTACAAATCCAGCTGATTGTATTTCAATCCAAGCGGCAGCGGCGCAGGACGGTCAACCTTCGTTTGGAGATGCACATGCCGGTTCGTCTCCGAAGCCTCTAAGATACCGAGTGAAATGTCCAAAATGTGCTCGGCCAAGCGGCCGCTCGCCCGATTAGGCCGGCCGCTGCGAATCGCATACGCCATATCGGCAACGCCCAGCCCTCGGCTGTCTTCCGTAAATCCGTGCGAAAGCGGAAGCTCCTTTACTTCACCGCTGCGGGACTGGATGGTCAGCAAGCTGCCCAGTCCGGATACAGGACCGAAAAAGTTCGGATCCGGTACTGTCATATTACCTTCGGTACCGAATATTTCCAGCCTCGGCTTGTAGCCGAAGCTTTCCTTGGCAGCTTGCAAGCTTGCAACCGCACCGCTGTGGAAGTCCAGTACGGCCGTAATGTTGGTAGGCGCTTCTACCGGGACGATGTCGCCGCAACGCGGAGATTTGGGGTTCTGAATGATGATTTCATGGCGGAGCTGCTGGGCGGAACCGGTCACTCTCCGAACGGGACCCAGCAAATGGACCAGTGCCGTCAAATAATACGGTCCCATATCCAGTAGAGGGTCGCCGCCGAGCTTCAAGAAATGGTGGAAATTCGGATGCATGCCGGCTTCGGCATTCCCCATAATGATCGTTGCATTCGCGGCATACGGGGTTCCGATCCAGCCTTCATCGATGAGCTTGCGGCAAGTTTGCAGCGCACCGCCCAAGAAGGTATCTGGAGCGCAGCCGACGAGTAGGCCTTTGGACTCCGCAATCGACAGCACCTCTCGTGCATCTTCCCTTGTCAGAGCGAATGGCTTCTCCGTGTATACATGCTTGCCGGCATGGAGCGCCGTGATATTGATCGCCGCATGCGCTGCCGGGGCCGTTAAATTGAGAACGATTTCAATTTCCGGATCGGCAAGCAGCTCGTCGACTGAGCATGCTGCAGGAACGTTGAATTCTTCCGCACGCTTCTTGGCAAGCTCAGGCACCAGATCGGCACATGCGACGAGGTCCACGGCATGATCGAACACTTGCGTCAAATTTTTCAAATAAATTCCGCTGATCATTCCGCAGCCGATGAGGCCTGCTTTTACCCTATGCATCAACATCACCTATTCTTTCTTCGACTTTTTCCATAATAAAGAAATTTTAACGCATTCTTATTCTATCACGGTGTAGCCTGCTTGGCCCTTCTGAAAATGCTCGATCAAACAGCAAATAGAAGCACGCCCATGTGACCCGAGAAAGGGACACTTTGAAAAAGTGCCCTTTCTCGGGTTCTTTGTGTCAGTTCTCATAAGCCCAAGGAAAGCTTGAACCGTTGGTAATATTATTGAGGCGTTAGTCAATCATCAAAAAAACGAAGCAGAATGTTTAGGTCGACTTCGTTTTTTGCTTTCTACTGTTAACCGCAGCGGCTATAGCCGCAATGGCTGCAGGTTTTGCAGCCTTCGACATTGATCAGCGACGCGCTGCCGCAGGAGGGACATAAATCCAGCGACGAAAGCTCTCCTCCGCTCCGCGCTAGAGCAGGCGGAGCTTCAGAAACATCTTCGCTGTCAGCTCTTTGAGAAAGTTGTTGCGATCTCCCAACATCTTCTTCGACAGGATGAGGAAAAGCATGCCCGGCATGCGTCTCCAATGCCTTGGCAACCGCGTCCGCGATCGACTCCACCCGGTTCGCGCCGAAGCCGATTGCGCCCGAGCCGCCGATTCCCTTGAGATGCTTGATCAGAAGCTCGACCTTATGCCCGTGGTCGCCATAACGGAGGAACAGCGAGCATACTCGCCCGAGCGCCTCCGCCATGGCGAATACATCCGAGCCGGCCTTGCCGACGTTGAGGAAGATTTCACCCGGCGTGCCGTCCATGTCGTTGATCGTGATGTACGCCATACCGAACGGCGTATTGATTTTGTACGTGGCGCCGCGAAGAACTTGCGGCCGCTTCCTGTACTCCTTGTCGATGACCGTGCCGGTACCGATGCCCTCATTGCCGGCTCGATGAATACCGCCCTCCGCGGCTGCCGCTGAACTGCTTGCAGCAGTCATCCCGAGGGGCGGCCCAGCCGTTCCAGCCTTGCCACCGCCAAACGGCTCCTTATCCACTGAAAGCGGTGGAACCGCGTCTCGAGCCTCCTCCATTTCAGGCTCAGCGTCTTCCTTCCCCTTCGCCGTGCTCAGCACCTGAGTATCCCGACTGCCGTCGCGGTAGATCGTTACGCCCTTGCAGCCGAGCTCGTAGGCGAGCTCATACAGCCGGGCCGTCTCCTCCACCGTGAAGTCGGCCGGGCAATTGGCCGTCTTGCTGATCGAGCTGTCCACCCAGCGCTGGATCGCGGCCTGGACGCGGATATGCTCCTCCGCCGACAGTTCCATCGCCGTCACGAACGAGTCCGGCAGCTCCTCGCCGGGATGGGCTTCCTTCCACTTCTGCGCGATCGGAACGAGCTGCTTGTCGAAGCCGAGCCGGCTTTGCCGGTAGTATTCAAAGGCAAAATAAGGCTCGATGCCGGTCGAGGTTCCGACCATCGTACCGGTGCTGCCCGTTGGCGCCTGCGTCAGCAAGGTCACGTTCCGGATGCCCCCGCTCCGCACCGCCTCCGCCACCTCCGGGAAAGCCGAGACCATGTTCTTCATGAAGCCGCTCTGCAAGTAGAGCTCGGCATCGAATGCCGGAAAGGAGCCCTTCTCGGCGGCAATGTCCGAGCTGGCCAGATAGGCTTCCCTGGCAATGAAGCGGTATAGGCTATCGAGAAACTCCAGCGATTCGGGGCTTCCATACCGGATGCCGAGCCGGATCATCAGCTCCGCCAGCCCCATCGTGCCGAGGCCGACGCGCCTTTCCTTTTTCTGATTGCGTTCATTTTGCTCGAAGTGGTACGGCGTCTTGTCGATGACATTGTCCAGAAACCGGACGGACCAATGGACGACTCGGCCAAGGTCCTCCCAATCCACATCATGCTTCTCTTCGTCGTAGAACTTCGAGAGGTTGATCGCGGACAGGTTGCACACGCCCCAGCCGGGAAGTCCTTGTTCACCGCAAGGATTCGTGCAGATGATCGGGTTGAAATACCAGCTGTTCGACATCCGGTTGTAGTATTCCATGAACACGACCCCCGGCTCCGCCGACCGCCAGGCCGATTCCATGATCGTCTGCCAGACGTCGCGGGCTCTTACCGTCCGATAACGAGAGACGGTGCCTCCGCGCTCCTTCCATGCGGAGAGATCCCCGTTCCAATGCCCGTCATAATCGGGATGCCTCGTATCCGGGAAGACGAGCTCCCACTCGGCATCCTCCTTGACCGCCTGCATGAAGCCGTTGCTGACGCAGACCGACAGATTGGCGTTCGTCACCTCGCCCATCTTCTGCTTGACCGTAATGAAATCGAGCAGATCCGGATGCCAGTCGTTGATCATGAGCATGAGCGCGCCGCGGCGGCTGCCGCCCTGCTCGATAAGCCCCGTCGCATAGCTGAACAGGCCGCCCCAGGACACCGCTCCGCTGGAGGCGCCGTTCACGCCGGCTACGATCGCCCGCCTCGGCCGCAGCGAGCTGAGATTGATGCCGACGCCCCCGCCGCGGGCCATGATTTCCGTCATTTCCGTCAAAGTCCCCATGATGCCGCCTCTGCTGTCATGAGGGGAGGGAATGACGTAGCAGTTGAACAGAGTCAATTCCTCGCTCGCCCCCGCTCCAGCGGCGATGCGCCCGCCCGGCACGAGCTTCCAGCCGTCCAGGATGCTCCGGAACCGATTCTCCCACAACTCCCGCGCCTCTTCGTTCTCTACGGATGCCATCGCCTTGGCCAGGCGGTCCCACATCTCCTCCGGCGTCCGCTCTGCGGGTAGAGTCAGCTTCTCTACAACCGATTCCACCCGCTCTCCGCTGCGGGTAACAACGGTAACCGAGCGTCCGCTGCGTGCGATGATCTCGCCGACCTCCTTGGCGGGAAACTTCGGATCGTCCTTCGTCAACACGAGCACGGTGTCCCCGACCGCCGCCTCGCCCGGATCGGCCTTCTTCCACGCGTACCGGTCCAGAAATATTTTCTCGCTCAACCCGTTCAGACGTTCGGCCTTCGTGTCCATATGCAGCCAACCTTTCCGTATCCGGCGCGGCCCCTGATTCGCGTTTTCTCCGGGCTGCCGAAATTTAGTAGGCCTATAAAATCAATATCTAGTATCCATTCTTATTATACCCTACAACATATTGGTTTCGCTCCCCATTACTCGACTTTTTTCCTCTCCCTTATTAGAAGCCCTTGCTTGGGGCATACTGGGAACATTCCAAAGCCGAGAGGAGCCGATAACTTGTCGCGCACAACAAGAGAGAACGGACCCGCCAAGCTTCATCCGCTCGTCGACTTCCGCATGGACCGGAGCTGGTTCGACGATCTGCAGGCCCGGCTCGACCGCAATGGCCCTTGGGACGACTGGACGCTCTATCAGCTCGCCATGGAGGCCGAGCAGTCCCGGCGCATCGAGAGCTTCGAGGAGCTGCAGTCGCTGCGCTTCCTGAACGGCCTGGAGCCGATGAAGCATCAGATCGACACGGCGGTCAAGGTGCTGCATGATATGGGCGGACGAGCCATTCTGGCGGATGAGGTCGGACTCGGCAAGACGATCGAAGCCGGACTGGTGCTCAAGGAATACCTGGTGCGCGGTCTCGTGAAGCGCGCGCTTATTCTGGTGCCCGCATCGCTTGTCCTGCAATGGGTCCGGGAGCTCAACAGCAAGTTCGGCATCGCCGCCGTCGCCCAGAAGCGTGCCCACACCTGGAACTATGATGTCGTCGTCGCTTCCATCGATACGGCCAAGCGGGAGCCGCACAGGGATCTGCTGCTCTCCACCGACTACGACATGCTTATCATCGACGAGGCCCATAAGCTCAAGAACAAAAAAACGACGAATTACCAGTTCATTACGCAGCTCCGCAAAAAGTACTGCCTGCTGCTGACCGCCACACCGGTCCAGAACGACCTTGAGGAGCTCTACAATCTCATCACGCTGCTGAAGCCCGGCCAGCTCGGCGGACACGGCGAGTTCTCCTCCAACTTCGTCGTCGGCAAGCGCATGCCCAAGAACGAGGATCAGCTGCAGGAGGCGCTGTCCGGCGTCATGATCCGCAACCGCCGCGGCGAAGGAGATGTGAAATTCACGAAGCGGATCGTCCGCAACATCCCTTTGCACTTGTCCAAGGAAGAGATGGACCTCTACCACGCGGTCACTTCCTTTGTCAAAGAGCGTTATGAGGAAAGCGGAGGCAACCTGACGAGCATGCTGTCGATGGTGACGCTGCAGCGCGAGGTATGCTCGAGCCGCGACTCGGTGTTCCTCACCCTCGTGAACCTGTTCAAGAAGACGGCCGAGGACTCCCCTGTGCGCGGCAAGATCTGGGAGCTGATCGAGGTCATCAAGCAGATCAAGTCCAACACGAAAGCGGAGAAAGCGATGGAGCTCGTGCGGGAAAGCGACGGGAAAGCGATCATTTTCACGGAATACCGCGCGACGCAGGAATATCTGCTCCAGTTTTTCCGCGGCAGCGACATTACCGCCGTCCCTTACCGGGGCGGGATGGGCCGCGGCAAAAAGGACTGGATGATGGATCTGTTCCGCGGCCGCGCGCAAGTCATGATCGCCACGGAAGCAGGCGGAGAAGGCATCAATCTGCAGTTCTGCAGCCGCATCATCAATTTCGACCTGCCCTGGAACCCGATGAGGGTGGAGCAGCGGATCGGCCGTGTGCACCGGCTCGGCCAGACCCAGGATGTCCAGATCTACAATCTGTGCACGATCGGCACGATCGAGGAGCATATCGTCAATCTGCTGCATGAGAAGATCGATATGTTCGAATCCGTCATCGGCGAGCTGGACCATATTCTCGAGAAGTTCGAGAAGGAGGAGAGCATCGAGGAAAGGCTTGCGCGCCTCATGCTGGAGGCGAGCGATCCCGATGTCTTGACCGAGAGCATCGAGAACCTGGGCCGATCGATCAGCAGCATGAGAAGCCGGGCTTCGGAATCCGGCAAGCCCGTCGATTCAGAGGAGACGGCCGGCTCAGCGGCCGCGCGCAAGTATGCGATCAACCGTCTGCTTGACGGGGTCGGACATGTTGTGGAGGTGGATTCGCCATGAATGGAAAGCAAGTGCATCGCTATATCCAGAAGTACGCGGAGGCGACCGGATGCCGGATCGTCGAGAAATCCCCTTCCCATCTGACGGTGAAGCTGTCGCCGCAGGCGGACAGGGAGCTGACGAACCGTCCTTATTACTGGAGCTATGTCGACCGTGCCGGCGTGGAGCCGGAGACGATGACCTATCTGTTCGTGACCGACCGTTCGCGGTACGAGGAGCTTGCAAAAGAGCGCGAGGAAAGCGAGGCCCGGGCGCAGCAGTCCGCGAATCCGATGGAGCAGGCGGCCCAGAGCGCTCTCGGCCGCTCCATCGGATTTGTCCACAGCTCCGTCTCCGGCGTCCGCACGCCCCGAGAGGACATGTATTTCGGCGCGCGCAAGCTCGATCAGCTGTTCGAGGCCGCACGCACGGGAGGCAGCTTCGTCTATTTGTTCCAGGAGCCGGAGCGCCGCTCGCTCCATCCCACGGAATCGGTCGCGTATACGGCTTGGCTCGGAGTCAATCTGCGGGTGGAATTCGCCTGCGACATGAAGCGCGAGGAAATTCATTCCTTCGGCGTTTCTCTCGCGACCGGCGCCGTCGTCGAGCGTTTCCACGAGCGGCTGGTCGACCTCAGGATGACGCCAAGGCTGCCCGCCAATGTGCATACGGCCAAAAACGGCATCACCCTCGGCAAAGCGATGAGCCTGATCGAGTCTTCGCTCGAGCGCAAGCTCAGGGGAGCGGATTTCTCCTGGGCCGAAGCCGCCTCGCGCCGTCTGGAGGAAGAGCTTGGGATCGTCGCCCACTATTACGATCGCCTGCTGGAGTCCGCGGAGGAGGAGCAGCGACCCGCTGTCGAGGAGCAATATGCGACCCGGAAGGAAGAAATCCGCTGGCAGTTCGAGCCCAGGGTAACCGCTTCCTCGATCAACTGCGGCATTTTCCATCTGGAAGGCATCGAGTGACAGCAATCTCCCGGGTCGGCCCGATCTCGCCAATAATAGCGGTCGTTTGCGCGACAGAATGCAGCATTCTTCTCGCGCGGGCCGCTCTACAATCAAGTAGACAAGCTTCGGAATCATGCATGCTGCCACCCTATAGCGGATACGACAGGGGGATGTTGAAAAAATGAGAAGAAGATCTGCAAGCGCCGCATCAACCGCAATCGCGGTTTTGCTTTGCGTCCTGTTCCTGGCGAATGCTGCGGCCCATGCCGCGGCTCCGGCGTCTTCCGCTCCCGGATTGGCGGAACAAGCCGAAGCCTGGCGGGCGGCGCTGTCCGCCCAACCCGAATTTGCCGGCTGGAAGGCGCCCGCGCCGTCATCGAGCCTCTCGGCCCAGGCACCCATTCATGGCTCGTGACCCTGGATAAAGCCGGACGGACAGCCGGCTATATGATTATCAGCGCCAGGCAGCCGAATGGATATTCGCTTGGAGAATACGGGGCGGGTTCCTACCCGCTCTATTCATCCGCCCTGCTTCAAAAGAAGCTCAAGGAGCAGAATGTGGCGGCTGCCGAAATGTCGAGGCTCTACGCCTCGCCTGCCGCAGCAGTATGGCGGATCGTGAGCCGAGACCGCGAAGTCCTCTACGCCGACGCCTGGACAGGAGAAATCCTCCCCCTCTCCGACGGAGACTGGGCCAAGCAGCTGAAAGCCTTGTCCTCATCGGATGCCAGCGCATCCGAAAACGAAAAAAAGACAACGCTGGCGTTGTCTTCCTCGTCTGCGGTACCGCCGACCAAAACGGCGGTAGCGTATGCCCGGACGCTCCGCTCATCCGATCCGATGCAGCGGCTGAGCTGGCTCCTGTCCAAGCCGATCGGCAGCCCGACCCCCGGCTCTCTCTCTTCCATTCTCAAATCGGGACGCCCGCTGGATTACGCATCCGAGCTGTATGGCGGCAAGGTGCTTCAGGTCTGGCAGGCAGCCGGCCTTCACCGCTGGACGACGGGACAAGCCTATGCTTCCTTCGTCAACACGGAATCGGCCGCCAAGCGATACATCACGCTTGAGCAGGCTCTGCTCGCAGGCCATTTCTACCGCGTCTGAGCAGAGAATGCCGAAGCGGATCCCTTTTCAGAGCGGCAATCATCCCTCTTTGCGGCGGAGCCCTCTGAACCAGATCAGCATGCTCATGCCAGGGACGCCGAACCAGCGCGTCAGCCAAGGCTCCTTGGCCTGCTTATGATCGCTGCGCTTCTGCTTGCGTACATCACGGGGCGTTTCCACATAGACAACCAGCTTCTCGGTCATATATTTGATCCAATCTTCAGGGTCCATCGTTGTCGCCTCCTCTTTATGCGCTTAGTATGTCCGATAACTTCTTGGCGCAAACGCGAATAGTCCTGCCTGATTGCGGCAAAGTATAAAGGTTCGGACAACTTTGCCTTATGGAGGATTGCAAATGGATTTGCGATGGATCGCAGCCGCGGCGCTTGCGGCAGCCCTGGTTCTCCAACCGGGGGCAGCGGCAGCCGCTTCCCTTTCCGACTCGCCGGATTCCGATCCTGCCGGTCCCCGGTACAAAGGGGCGCTCCCCTATGCCGAAGTACTCATCGATGCCGGCCATGGGGGCATCGATGGCGGCACTTCCTTTGAGGATGTGCTGGAGAAGGACATCAATCTGGCTGTCGGCAAAAAACTGCTGGCGAGCCTGCAGCAAAAAGGGATCAGCGCCGTCTTGAACCGCAGCTCCGACTACGCGCTCAGCGAGGAGAACCGCTGGCATCCGAGCCGGTCCCGCCATCAGCGGGATTTGTCCCAGCGGCGCCAGCTGACAGAGGAAATCCACACCGGCCTGCTCGTCAGCCTGCATGTGAACTGGTCCCGCAGAGCCGCCGCGCGGGGACCGGTCGTGCTTCATCAAGAGGGCGGCGAAAGCGTGCTGCTGGCGTTATGCATCCAGGACTCCCTGAACCGGCAGCAAAAAACGAATGAGCTGCCCCGTGCGGGCAGCCCATTCTATCTGCTCAATACGGTCAAGCAGCCTGCCGTCATCGTGGAAATGGGCTTCATCAGCAACGAGGGGGACAGGTCCATGCTGACTTCGCGGGAAGGCCAGGAGCAGGTAGCCGAAGCCGTCGCGTCAGGGCTTCGGCAATATAAGCTGCTCTTCCGCTGATGCCGGAACAAGCTCGGACAGCCGGACGAACCGGGTCGTGCCCGCCATGCGGCCGGCTGCCCGGGACAGCTCTCCCGAGGTCATGAGGCCCGGAGTGCCGACATGCCCGATCGTGATGCTGTCCGCCTGACCGGCGGACAGCTTTTTTAATCTTTCCACTTGTCTGGCGATATGGCCGGCTTCATACACATCGTCCAGAAAGACGTCGTTGCGCAGGACGGGAACCCCGATTTCAGCCGCGACTTTCGGCACGACCGTCTTGAAGGTCGTCCGGCTGTCCAGGAAAAAGAGCCCCCGCTCCTTGCATACCTGCAAGACGATCCGCATGATGCGCTCATCGGCCGTAATCTTGCTGCCCATATGGTTGTTCATGCCGGCCGCATGAGGCACATCGTCGATCGCCTTCTGCACCGCGAGGCGAACCTGCTCGTCGGTCATGCTGCTGAACAGCGCTCCCGGCCCCAGCCACTCCGGCTTGCCCTTGTTCGGCTCCATCGGCATATGGACGATGACATCCAGGCCGAGGCCATGCGCCTTCTCCGCGTCGGCATGCGTGGAGGGCATAAAGGGCATGATCGCGGCCGTTATCGGAACCGGCAGCTTGAACATCTCCTCGGTGCCCTTCATGTTGTTGCCGAAGTCGTCAATGACGACGGCCACCCGATGCGGCGGACCCGCCGATACATGCTGCTGCGGCAACAGCCCGATTGCAAGCATGCCGGCCGCCGCGGCTTTCCAGATTGCGTTCCTCATCAATCAGCACCCCCTGAAGGTTTCCCCTTCATTTTGCAGAGAAGAGATGCGTTTTATGTAAGGAGAAAACTGGCCTCTCTTCATATGGCCATCCCTTTGGCCAGAGGCATAACGGCTATAGTTAACTCCAGCCTTTTACTGGAACAAAAAAAGCCTTTCCCCGAAGGGAAAGGCTACGTTATGCGGTCAAGAGGACTTGAACCTCCACGTCATTGCTGACACTAGAACCTGAAACTTGCGCGCTAAAGGGAAGCAAGCGGAAGCTATGTTCCTTTAGAGGAACCAAAAAACCACGAAAAGCCTATAAAATCAAGGGGTTTCGGCGTTTCACGCCACCCTTCCCTAGTGCCACAAGGCGTCTCGTAAATTCATCAAAAAGTGACTGAAATTGCACGTTTGAGAGAACTCGGAGAGAACGATACTCGAATCAGCCCTGCTCCACTACCATCGACAAATTATAGCGGAGCAAGAAATTAAATACCTTTCTTGTGTAAGAAGCCTAATACAATCGCTTGATTAGGTTGTTTCCCTAGTTGACGATTCTTATATAAGAACTTTTCACTAAGTAACTACGATTCTTGTATTTTTACGCACATATGATAAAGCCGTGTATTTTTACCTGAACGATTATGCGTAGTTGTCATGAATCTTATATCAGAGTATGAATAATCTTTATCAGCATTTGTATCAGAAGAGACAAGCATTACTGGATATTCACGTGTTTTAACGTAGTTGCAATACCTATCCCAAAAAGACCCAAAATCTTTAACTTTAACATATGACAAACATACATTGAATGCATTTCCTGTTGTATCGTAAGAATATATCTTGTCAAGATGAACATCAAGATAATTAGTATTTAAGCTATCCAAATTAAGGGCTTCAATAATAGTAAAAGGCATTCTATCGTTTTCAACAAAAATATCAATTTCGCCAGATGATTTACCACTAGCAGAACTTCCGCGTCGAGTTTGGTCTTTTATGCGATATCCGTTTGTCTCCAGTAAATCTGTAATAAAGTCATTACGCTCATCTTCTGTAGTGCTAACGTAAAGCTTACGTGCTTGAAGTTTGATGCAAGCCAAGTAAAGATCACGAATAAATAAATCGGTTAGTGACTCTGTATTTTGTGGAGGCTTGAAGAAAATCTCGTTTGTAATATTTATCACTTTTATTGCATAAATATTTTTACCTTCAATACTAAGTGTACCAAATTCTATTATTGGTTGCTCAGCTAACAAACTGAGTGCCCGTTTAATAGGTTCATCTAATATGAACCCATTACTTATTCCATTAATAGAGTAATTATCTGTATTTTTGCTTACCCCGATTACAATGTAGCCATACCCCTCTGTCATGTTTGACAGAGCAGCAATAAACAAAGCCAAATTTTGCGGTCTGAATTCTACGTTTCTACAAATAAGATTTTTTGAATCAGGGGATTGTAGTAATTGCTTTACTTCATTAATGTCAATCATTTTTCTCTTATGCTCCTAAGTGGAATCTTGTTAACACCAGTCAGCTTTAATATTTTCCCAAATGTAATTTTTTGCGGCTCGCTCTTATCATCTTCAACCCATAATTCACAATCCTTTTCATAGTCAAGCATATCCAACTCAGTATCATAATATAATATTATTTGACCATAATCAGACGGTCGAGTAATTAAATATATTTCAGTACCGTGTTTTTTTATTACGAAGATAGTATTACTAATTCTGATTGGATCTGAAACGTCATATTCCGATTTTTTCTTATCTAAAAATTCAAGGATTTTATTCTTGGAGCGCTCAAGAATATCTTGGACATAGCTGAATAATTCTGAATTGCGTTTAGAATCATGAATAAATTCTGGGCCAAACACATTATTTGCCAGAGCACGATTTAAATCTTCTTCAGTTGAAATACCCCATTGTGCAAGAATTTCCATTGAAATCTCCACCGTTTTACTAGAACTACTTTCAACATTTGAGCGAG
>NZ_CBRA020000144.1:0-10256 GCF_000469945.2 Paenibacillus sp. P22
CGGCGGCGCGCCTCCGGCTGCCCGAGCCGGAGATCGGCAGCCGCGGCCAGCTGCTGGAATGGTCGGAGGAATACGGGGAGCCCGAGCCCGGCCACCGGCATATCTCCCATCTGTTCGCGCTGCATCCCGGCGAGCAGATTACGCCGGAGCGGACGCCGCAGCTGGCTGAGGCCGCGCGGACGACATTGGAAAGCCGGCTTGCCCATGGGGGCGGCCATACCGGCTGGAGCCGGGCGTGGATTCTCAACTTCTGGGCCCGGCTGGGCGAAGGCGGCGAGGCGCATGAGCATCTGATGGAGCTGCTGCGCCATGCGGTCCATCCCAATCTGTTCGGCGATCACCCGCCGTTCCAGATCGACGCCAACTTCGGCGGCACGGCCGGCGTCGCCGAGATGCTGCTGCAGTCGCATGGAGGCGAGCTGAAGCTGCTGCCGGCGCTGCCGCCGGAGTGGCCGGAGGGACGAGTGACGGGACTGCGCGCCAGAGGCGGAGCGGAATGCGATCTGTCGTGGGCGGGAGGAAGGCTGACCGAGGCCGAGCTGCGCTTCACGCACGGCGGAAGCTTCTTCATCCGGCATGGCGGGGAGCTGGCGGCTGTGGACGGCGCCGGCCTGCCCAAGAAATTCATTTTCGAGGACGGGCGGTACCGGTTCGATGCCAGGGCGGGGGACGTGCTCAGGCTTTCGGCCGTCCGGGCATGAGAGGGCAACAGCTGAAGTGAGCTTGGGCGGCCGGCTGCCGAGAGCGGGACTCGACCGCCGGAGCGGTGCAGCCGGTCTCGGCGGCGGAACCCAAGCCTATATCGGCTTCGTACCGTACGGACGGAGCCAGGACGAAGGAGACCAGGACATGAACGATACCTACACGGGGGCTGTGCCTTCGAAGCATCAGCTGATTTGGCAGGATATGGAGATGGGGATGTTCGTCCACTTCGGCATGAATACATTTTGCGACCAGGAATGGGGAGAAGGCGGGGATTCGGCTCTTCTGTTCCATCCCGAGCAGCTCGATGCCAGGCAATGGGCGCGCGAAGCGCGGCAAGCGGGAATGAACTATCTTATTCTCACCGCCAAGCATCATGACGGCTTCTGCCTTTGGCCGAGCGCCCAGACCGATTATTCCGTCGCCTCCAGCCCCTGGAAGAACGGCCAGGGAGATGTCGTGCGGGAATGCGCGGACGCATGCCGCGAGGAGGGTATCGGCTTCGGGCTCTATTTGTCCCCATGGGACCGGCACGAGCCGAGATATGCGGACAAGGAAGCCTACGACGATTTCTACTGCGCCCAGCTGACGGAGCTGCTCACCGGCTACGGCGATCTGATGGAAGTATGGTTCGACGGCGCGGGCTCGGAGGGACGCGTCTATGACTGGCCGCGCATCATCGAGCTCGTCCGCCGGCATCAGCCCGGCGCGATGGTGTTCAACATGGGCGAGCCGACGATCCGCTGGGTCGGCAACGAGGACGGCGTCGCGCCATATCCTTGCTGGAATACGGCCGAGTCGGCTCCTCTCAGCATGTTTGCCGCGGAGAGCGCGACCTGGCTGCCGTCCACGCCCAAGTGGGTGCCGGCCGAATGCGACGTGCCGATCCGCCGCCATCAATGGTTCTGGCACCCGGATTCCGAAGACCGCCTGCACGATCTCGACCATCTGATGGATATCTACTACCGCTCCGTCGGCCATGGCTGCAACCTGCTGCTGAATCTATCGCCGGACCGAAGGGGATTGCTGCCGGAGCTCGATGCGGCCCGCCTCCAGGAGCTTGGCGCCGAGATCCGCCGCAGGCTGGGAACGCCGGCGGCCGAGACATCCGGCGAAGGCAGCGAGCTGACGCTGGAGCTCGACGCTCCGACGGCGATCGGCCATCTCGTCCTCATGGAGGATATCTCCCGGGGCGAGCGCATCCGCGAGTACGCGGCCGACATCCGGATCGGCGGCGAGTGGCGCGAGCTGACATCGGGCTTCTCGGTAGGCCACAAGCGGATCGAGCCGCTGACTCCGGTCACCGCGGAAGCGGTGCGGCTGAGAGTGTTGAAAAGCGAAGGCGAGCCGTTGATCCGCTCGCTCCAGGCTTACGCTGCCGTCTGACGCAGCGGACTGCTTGTGGCTGAGCCTATGCCGTCTGACACAGGCTGCTGTCCGCAGGTACCGCTGCTGGCGGAAGCAGCAGGCTTTTTTTAGCTTGATAAGCCGATGGCAGCATCCTGCATTCAATCGGAGAGCAGGGGGTCAAGACCTGCCGGCCGAAGCTGCGCCTGACGACCAACGTACCGGGATCGACGGCTCCCGGTACGTTCCTTTCCAATCTGCCGCCATATTCGACAAAGTGGTGATCCTGTGACATCTTTGGCAATCCTGCTCGTAACCGCATCGGGTCTGGCCCATTCGGTGTGGAATCTCCTGGCCAAAAAAAGCCGGGACAAAGCCGTCTTTCTCTGGCTCATCTTCAGCTTTACGACCATTCCCCTGCTGCCCTACCTCGTCTGGGAGCTCATCCATGCCGACGGGGGCCGGGTGACGCTGGTCCTGTCCTTCGCCTTTCAGGCCGCGTACGGCCTGCTCCTCTCCCTCAGCTATAGGGAAGGGGACATGTCGCAGGTCTATCCCATCATGAGAGGAACCGGCATGTTCCTCGTACCGCTGCTGGGGATGCTGATCTGGCATGAATCGCTCAGCGTCTGGGGCTGGCTGGCGCTGCTCATCATGCTGCTCTGCTTCTTTTCGCTCAGCGGCTGGCCGGCTCCCGGCAAGCGGGTCGCCATGCGTCCCGTCCTGCTGGCGCTCGGCGTCGGCCTGTGCACGGCCGGCTACGTCACGATGGACAAGTTCAATCTGCAGCATCTGTCCGCATTGTCGCTGCTGGCGCTCGGCAATCTCGGCGTCATGGCCGCCCTCACTCCTGCCGCGCTGCGCAAAGGCAAGCTGCGCGCAGAGTGGACCGGACGCTGGAAGCAAACGCTGGCCGGCGCCGTGCTGAGCCCGGGCTCCTATCTGCTGTTCCTGCTTGCGATTCCTTACGCACCGATCGGACTCATTTCGCCGATTCGCGAATGCGGAACCGTCTTCGCCGCCATCTTCGGCGTGCTTCTGCTCAAGGAAAGCCAAGCTTCCGCCGGATCGTGTCATCTGCGGTCATGGCGGCGGCGATCGTGACCGTGGCATTGTGGGGCTGAGGCGCAGCCGTTTTGAATAAGGGCAGCCCCTAATGGGCGCCATGAAAAAAAAGGCGATTTCCCCGCAGGCCGCTGCCTGGAGGAAATCGCCTTTTTCATTTGAACCATCCCTTCTCCTTGAACCTGGAGATGGCCTCGATCCGGTTGCTGACGCCGAGCTTGTCGAGAATGACGGAGATGTAGTTGCGCACCGTGCCGCTGGAGAGGAAGAGCTCCTTGGCGATGTCCTTGGTGTTCTTCCCGACGGCGACGAGCTCCATCACTTCGCGTTCGCGTTCGGTGAGGGGATTCTCTTCCACGTTGTACACCTCGTCGACCAGCTCGGGAGCATACAGCCGCCTGCCGGTCATGACGCTGCGGATGGAGTCGGCGAGCTCGTCGCTGGAGCTGTCCTTGAGCAGATAGCCCTGGACGCCCGCCTTGAGCGCTCGTTCAAAAAATCCCGAACGGGCGAAGGTGGTCAGAATGATCACCTTGCAGCCGTCGCCCTTAAGCAGCTCGGCCGCCTCGAGCCCGTTCATGACGGGCATCTCGATATCCATGATGCAGACGTCGGGCTTGTGCTGGCGCACCAGCTCGACCGCGATCTGGCCGTTGCCGGCCTGGCCGACGACCTGCATGTCTTCCTCGAGGTCGATCAGCGACCCCAGCGCGCCGAGCAGCAGCCGCTGATCCTCGGCGATGACGATCCGTATCATCCTTCCACCTCCTTCTCCACCCGGCTGACGTTATGGGGAACGGTCATCGTAATTTCCGTCCCCGGCGCGCCGGATATTTCCAACGTTCCGTTGAGGAATTCCAGCCGCTCCTTCATTCCTTGCAGTCCATTGCCGCGCTCGAGCTTCCGCACATTCCGGATCCCGCTGCCGTCATCCTTGACCTTGACGATGAGCAGCTCCGGAAGCTGGGTGATGGAGAGGGAGCAGGAGGCGGCGTTGCTGTGCTTGACGACATTGGTGACAGCTTCCTTGATGCACATGCTGAGCACGTTCTCCGTCAGCCTCGACGTATGAGCCAAGCGGGGGTCTCCCTCCATCTCGAAGGAAATCTCCGCCGCGCCGAGAATCTGGCGCACCCGCTGGATCTCGTCCTCCAGCCGCGCGCCGCGCATATGGGAGACCATCTCCCTGACTTCCTGCAGGGCGATCCGCGCCGTCTGATGCACGTCGGCCATTTCGCCGCGCGCCCGCTCCGGGTCCTTGTCCAGCAGCTTGCCGGCGAGATCGCTTTTGAGGCGGATCAGAGACAGCTGCTGGCCGAGCGTGTCGTGCAGGTCGAGCGCGATGCGCTGCCTCTCCTCGTGCACGAGCAGATCCGCGATCCGGCGGTTGGCGTCCTCCAGCTGCCCCTGCAGCTTGACCTGCTTGAGCGTATTGTAGCGGTTGAACGGAAGCACCGCCACGCCGATCAGGCAAACAAGGACAAAGGGCCACTGGGAGATGAAAAATTCGTTGCCGATCGCGAATCCCGCATAGACAGCTCCGAGCGTGACGACCAGGTGGACGATATACAGGCTGAGAAAACCCGCCCAGCTTCTCGTATTGCCGATGAATACGGCGAGAAAGAAGCTGAAGTACGGGTAATGAAAGTAGATCGTCATCGCAGCCGACACGGCCATCTGGATGGAGATGCCCGTATAGAGCTTCCAGCCTCTGTCGGAAGAGGTCAGCCGGAAGCACAGGAAGAACAGAGCGACGAGAAACCCGCCGAACAGCATATGACCGGTCTCCGGGAACCGGAAGATGAAATAGAAAGGCAAGATGATGAATGCCAGCCATACATATAAGCTGAATCCCGTGCTGCGGGGAAAGATCCGGTACCATTTCTGCATCGATGCCGCTCCTTGCTTGAAATGCTGATGCTACCAGTGTAGCATAACGGGCTTATTCTCCGCTGGTTCCGGTCCTTGCTTTGACTGGCGCCGCAGCAACGCGGGCGACGGGGAAGGGGCGGAGCTCCGCCTGATGCTTGCCCTCGATTCCGGCATCCGGCCGCTGCGCGATCAGCCGCTTGCCGTCCCGGAAGGAGACGAAGCTTCTGTTCACGTCGTCCCAGAGGTTGAAGCGCAGCGACTTCAGGCTGGTGCGGAGCGTGATGGTCGTCGCATGCTGCAGCGACGGAGCCGCTTCATGGGCGCCTTGGAGGCGGTAGTTCGGAATCCGCGGGCTGAGATGATGGACATGGTGGAAGCCGATGTTGCCGGTCAGCCACTGCAGCCAGGCCGGAAGCTTGTAGTACGAGCTGCCGTCGACGGCAGCCTTGAGGTATTCCCATTCCGGATCATGCTCGAAGTAGGAGTCCTCGAACTGATGCTGCACATAGAACAGCCAGATGCCGGCGGCGCCGGAGATCCAGAAGATCGGCAGCTGCACGAGCAGGAACGACTGCCAGCCGGCTGCCCAGGCGAGCAGCGCGTAGAGGACGACGATGCCGGCATTGGTCGCGTACGTGTTCAGCCGCTCCTTGCGGCGCGCGCCCTTCTCGTTGAAGCGGTAGGCGAAGAGGATCAGGACGATCGGACCGAGTCCGAACAGCACGAGCGGATTGCGGTAGATCCGGTAGCTCAGCTTGCGCCATCGGGATGCCTCGGCATACTCCTGCACGGTCAGGATCCACATATCGCCGATGCCGCGCTTCTCGAGATTGCCGCTGCCCGCATGGTGGATATTGTGGGCATGTTTCCATTGTTCATACGGGAACATGGTCAGAACGCCGAGCAGATACCCCAGCAGATTGTTGGCGCGCTTGCTTTTGAAAAACGATCCGTGGCAGCAGTCATGGAAGATGATGAAGCTGCGGATGACGAAGCCGGCGGCGGCGGCACTGAACAGCAGCGTCAGCGCATAGGAGACGTTCAAGCTGAGATAGGCGGCGTACCAGAGCAAGGCCAAAGGGGGCAGCGTGTTGAGCAGCTGCCAGACGCTGGCGGCGGAATCCGATTTTTCATAGGGCGCTATCATTTGGCGCAGTTGTTTTAGTGGAGACATCCCGAAACCTCCTGAATGTGGCTGAAGTGGCGCAGTCTTGGAGATTCCATTATACCCGCTGCGGCAATGGGCTTAGCAGTCACAGGCGTAATGACAGAGGGTGACATTTGTCATGGTTCCGCCCAGATATTTCAAGCCGCGGGGGTCGAGGGTGAGGATCGAATGGTTGAACGGACATGCTTGCCTGGTGTAGCCTTGAAGAAGAAATGCGGCGGGCTTCCGAAGCTTGCAGCGGGGAGAGATGGAGATGTCGTTATTCGATAGAATGAAGCAGGGAGCCGCGGAAGCGGCCAAGGCGGCTCAGCAGACGATGGAGATCGCCAGGCTGAAATCGCTGATCGTCCTGAAGCAGCGGGACATCGGCAAGCAGAAAAAAGCGATCGGAGACGCGGTCTACGAAGCTTATCTCAGAGAGGATATCGCCTCCTCGCATGATTCGGCGTTCCGCTTGTGCCAAGGCATCGTGACGGCGGAGCATGACATCGCCGAGCTGCAGGAGAAGATCCGCGTGCTGAAGACGGTCAAAGCCTGCCCGTCCTGCGGACGCGAGGTGGAGCTCGGAGCTGGCGTCTGCACCGGCTGCGGGCATGTCTTCCCCCAGGTAGCCGCCGCGGAATCCCTTCAGCTCGAGGGCGAGGTCCGGGTGCTGTGCGGCAGCTGCAGGACCGAGAACGCGCTCGACGCCCGCCGCTGCGCTTCCTGCGGGAAGGAGCTGGGCTCATGGGCTTAGCGCAGAGGCTGCAGATGAGGATGCGATGGGACCCGGAGCATGCGCTCGCCAATAGCAAGACAGGGCCGGGCGTGGTCCGGAGCCACCATATTCGGGAGAAGAGGTCGATAGGATGAATCCGGTTTCCTTGCCCCGATATGAATGCCCTTACCGGCAATTCAAAACGCAGCATGACGGCGTAGAAAGGGCCAATGGCGATCCTCTCCGCGTCCGGATGCCGAAAGAAGACTGGGGAGACGGACGGGCCAATGGCGATCCTCTCCGCGTCCGGATGCCGAAAGCCGACTGGGGAGACGGATGTGCCAATGGCGATCCGCTCCGCAACGCAATGCCGCAGGCCGACTGGTCCGGAGTTCCGTCTGTCCGGCTCCGCGACACGGTAACGGGAGGGACCGTCCGGGAGATGACATCGGTGCAGGCTTGCTGGAACGATCTGGGTCTGCTCGTGCGTTTCGCTTGCGAGGATTCCTATATCCTCTCCGATTTTACCCGGCGGGACGAGCCTCTATACGAGCAGGACGTCGTGGAGCTGTTCATCGATGAAGAAGGCGATGGCAGACAGTACATGGAGCTGGAGGTCAGCCCGCGGGGAATCGTCTTTGACGCGCGGATCTCCAATGATGGCAGCGGCAAGCCGCAAGGGATTCAAGCCGACACCGGCTGGGATGCGGACGGCCTCGCCGTGAAGGTAGAGACGCCCGCGGCGGGGAACAGGGCGTACGAGCTGTTTTTGCCCGCTGCCGAATTCCGCTCCCCGCTCCGCAAAGGCTTGAAGTGGAGAGTCAACGCCTACCGGATCGACCATGCGCCCGGAAGAGATCCCGAGCTGCAGGCGTGGAGCCCGACAGGCAAGCCGTGGTTCCATGTGCCGGAACGGTTCGGGCAGTTTGTCCTTGGAGAGTGACGCTGTCCATTCAGCCGATTAGTTTGTTTGCGACCGCTTGGCCTGCTTTGGCCAGGCGGTCTTTTTGCCGATCGGGGAAGGCGAAGGCGATTGAAAAAGGAAAATTCAGGGTATGCTATCAGCGTTGGATACGGCATGGACAGCGGTTTTTTCGACAAAAGAAAGGCCTTGAACAACAATGTTTCTCTAGGCCCACTGGAGCCGGAGCGCGTATTATGGTCGTATCGCGAGGAGAGGGGCAAAACCATTCGTGTCTACCGAACAGCAGTATGCCGACATCCGCAAGGGAGAAAGGGGCGCTTGGGTCAGCATCGCCGCGTATCTCGTTCTGTCCGCCGCCAAGATCGTCGCCGGATACTACTTCGCGTCGAAGGCGCTCTCCGCGGACGGCTACAACAACCTGACCGATATCGTGGCTTCCTTCGCCGTGCTGATCGGCCTGCGGATCTCGCAGAAGCCGCCGGACAAGGACCATCCCTACGGCCACTTCCGGGCGGAGACGATCGCCTCGCTGATCGCTTCCTTCATCATGGCGACGGTGGGCCTGCAGGTGCTGATCAATTCGGTCAAGTCCTTGTTCCGAAGCGCAGGAGAGCCGCCTAATGCCCTGTCGGCCGCAGTAGCCGTCGCGTCCGCCGTCATCATGTACGGCGTCTACATCTACAACCGCAGGCTGTCCCGGCAAATCAACAGCAGCGCCTTGAACGCGGCGGCGAAGGACAATCTGTCCGATGCCCTCGTCAGCATCGGCGCCGCCGTCGGCATCGGAGGAGCGGCGCTGGGCTGGGCATGGCTCGACCCTCTGGCGGCGATCGCCGTCGGCGTCATCATCTGCAAGACGGCATGGGAGATCTTTTACAGCTCGACGCATGCCCTTACGGACGGCTTCGACGACAGCGAGCTGCTGACGCTCCGGTCCTCGATCGAGAAGGTGGACGGCGTGAAGTCGATCAAGGATCTCAAGGCCCGCGTGCATGGCAGCCATGTGCTGGTCGATGTCATCGTGCTGGTGGATTCCCGGCTTACGCTGGTGGAAAGCCATCGGATCAGCGACGAGATCGAGACTCGGATGGAGCGCAAGCACAATATCATGAGCGTTCATGTGCATGTCGAGCCTTACGAGCCGGCATGAACGGCTTAGGCACGGCAAGGATAGACCCCTGAGGAACGGTTCCTCGAGGGTCTATTTTTGTTTGGGGAGGGTATAGAGCGGGCTTTGGGCTGGGCCTGATTGTGCCCGTCCTTCTTACGCTGGCGAAGCTGTTACTATAGGTTTTCATGCCGGGAATAGGGGAGGGCGGCCATGCCCGGAATAGGGAATGGAATGGAGCTTCGTGGAGCGGGTTGACATGCCGGAATTAAGGTCTGAGGTGGGGCCTATTGAGCGTGGAGAGGACTGATGTGCGGAAAGAAGGACCGAACGGGCCTTAATTGCATGAGGACTAGCATACCGAAAAACAGGACCGAAATAGGTCTCATCCGCCGTGTGCGGGAGCTGGACAAGCTATTTTTGGGAACAAGGTACGATGTTCCTTTTGCGGACAAGATTCTACAATAGATGGCAGAGGCAGCTAAAGTTCCTCCCTTCATTTGCCGATAGATCAGATACGGGTTTGTCTATTTTTGCTGTACTGCAGCTGGCGTGCTGGTTGGCCGGCTGCTGCAATCTGCTTGGATGATTGGCGAGGCCGGGTCCTGATTAGACAATCGACATTGGACAAATGAAGGGAGTCGTGATCGACGCATGAACAAATCATTGGCAGCCGCCGTTTTGGCCGCAAGCTTGACGCTGGGACTTGCCGCCGCTCCGCCCGCCGTATCGGCGGCG
Organism: Paenibacillus sp. P22; assembly: GCF_000469945.2. NCBI lineage: Bacteria > Bacillati > Bacillota > Bacilli > Caryophanales > Paenibacillaceae > Paenibacillus > Paenibacillus sp. P22. The sequence goes on from NZ_CBRA020000144.1 coordinate 9,623, forward strand.
ACGCAGAAAGCCCAGACGCAGGGCAACGTGAACCTGCGCGCCGAACCGGCTACAGCCGGGAAGGTTCTCCGCACTCTGCCGAAGGGGGAGCAGATATCCGTCCTGCAGCGAGTGGACAACTACTGGCTCAAGGTGCAGGACAAGTCCGGCACGATCGGTTATGTGTCCGCTTCCAGCTCCTACATTACGATGCTGGACGCCGCGGCTGCCGAAGCTGCAACCGAAGCTTCCGCCGGCAAGCCGGCCGCATCTGCAGCGGGCAGCAAATTCTCGAGCAATGCGAAAGCCGCTTCGACGGTAGCTCTGCGTGTCGGCCCATCACAGCGAGTGCCTTGGTCAGGTATTTGAAAAAGGACGAGCTGATCGAGGTCAAATCGATTCCAAGCTCGTACTGGTATCAGATCGTGGATGCCAGCGGCAAGACGGGCTACGTAAGTTCGGATGCCAAATACATAACCGTAACAGGAACGCTGCCTGGCGCTAAGAGCGGCAGCACCGCCTCCGGAACGGGCGGCAGCACCGCCGCCGGAACGGGCGGCAGCACCGCCGCCGGAACGGGMRGCRGCAGCMGGGTTACGCTCAATCCGGCTTCCCATATCGATTTTTTCGGCATGTTCCTGATCCTGATCGCGGG
>NZ_CBRA020000145.1:0-18303 GCF_000469945.2 Paenibacillus sp. P22
GCTTCGCGGCGCGGCGAGCGCACGCGGGAGCGGCTTCGCGGCGCGTTGAGCGCACGCGGGCCCGGCTTCGCGGCGCGATGAGCGCACGCGGACCCTGCGGGTTTCCGCAGTTTAGCGGCAGCGGATTGACCGTTCTGTAGAAGCGTCAGCGTTCGCCTTTGAAGGAGTATTCCAGCCAATTTTAAACCCATTAAAAGGAATACGACTTCAACAGCGATCGGAAGAATGGTCAGCCGCGGAGCGATCTTCTACGGCATGGCCGCGGAGCGACGCTCTACCAGCATTGGTCAGCCGCGAAGCGATCTTCTACGGCATGGCCGCGGAGCGACGCTCTACCAGCATTGGTCAGCCGCGGAGCGATCTTCTACGGCATGCCCGCGGAGCGACGCTCTCCCAGCATTAGTCAGCCGCGAAGCCGCCCTTCAGCTACAACAGCAGCCCGCATCGCAAAAAGCGAGCGGGCCGAATGTCAACGGTTCATCTTGTTCGTCGTCGGCTTGCCATGCCGCTCGCGAAGGACTTCCATGACAGAGTCCAGCGGAAGCCCGCGTTCGCGAAGCAGAACCATCAAATGGAAGAGCAGGTCGCCCGCCTCGGAGCCAAGCTCGGCATTGTCGCCGTTTTTGGCCGCGATGACCACCTCGATGCTCTCCTCGCCGAACTTCTTGAGGATCTTGTCCAGCCCCTTCTCGAACAGGTAGGACGTGTAGGCTCCTTCGGGCCGCTCCGCATACCGCTCCGAGATCGTCCGCTCCAGTTCGCCGAGCATGTCGAAGCGGCTCCCCTCAGCAGGCACGGAATCTCCTCCAGCGCCCGCTACCGGAAGCGGATTGTGGAAGCAGCTGTATTTGCCCGTATGGCAGGCCGGCCCCTTCTGATCCACGAGAACCAACAGAGTGTCTCCGTCGCAGTCGTAGCTAAGCGAGCGGATCCGCTGCGTATGGCCGCTCGTCGCGCCCTTATGCCACAGCTCGCTGCGGGAGCGGCTCCAGAACCAGGTTTCGCCGCTTTCCAGCGAAAGGCGCAATGACTCTTCGTTCATGTAGGCGAGCATCAGCACTTCCTTGGATACCGCGTCCTGCACGATAGCCGGAACAAGCCCCGCCGCATCATAGTTGATGGCGCTGAGATCGGCGGCATCCGCCGTCCCGCGCGGAATTTCCTTGCCGCTCATCGGACCTCGACTCCTTCCCTGCGCAGCTCATCCTTGACCGCCGCGACCGTCAGCTCCTTATAATGGAAGATCGTCGCCGCAAGCCCCGCATCGGCGCGTCCTTCGCGGAACACTTCGCCGAAATGCTCCGTCCGCCCGGCGCCGCCGGAGGCGATGACCGGAATGCCTGCCGCATCCGAGACGGCACGGGTCAGCGCGATGTCGAATCCGTCCTTCGTGCCGTCGGCATCCATGCTGGTCAAAAGAAGCTCCCCCGCACCGAGGGACTCGGCCTGCCTGACCCATTCCAGCGCACGAATGCCGGAAGCCTTGCGGCCGCCGTGAGTGTAGACTTCCCATTCTCCCCACTCCGAATTGAACTTGGCGTCGACCGCAACGACGATGCACTGGGAGCCGAAGCGCCGCGCTCCGTCGGAAATCAGCCGCGGATTGAGCACCGCCGCCGTGTTGATGCCGATCTTGTCCGCTCCCGCGCGGAGAATCCGCTTCATGTCGTCGACCTGGGAAATCCCCCCGCCCACCGTGAACGGAATTGTAATTTCCCCAGCCGTACGCCGGACGACCTCGATCATCGTCGCTCTGCCTTCGACGGAGGCGGATATGTCGAGAAAGACGAGCTCGTCGGCGCCTTCGCGGTCATAAAGCGCCGCCAGCTCGACCGGATCGCCCGCGTCGCGGAGATTGACGAAGTTGACGCCCTTGACGACGCGTCCGTCCTTCACGTCCAGGCATGGGATGATGCGTTTGGCTAACATAGGCGCTACCTCTTTTCTGAAAATCGATCTCTGCGGCTAGTTCAGCTCGCGGACGGCATCGGATAGCGCTATCGCCCCGGTATACAGGGCTTTTCCAACGATGGCTCCGCTGATGCCCTCCTCCTTGTAGGCCGCCAGCGCGCGCAGATCCTCGATCCGGCTGACTCCGCCCGAAGCAATGACATCGGCTCCGGAATACGCCGCCAGCGAACGGATCGCCTCGACGTTCGGCCCTTCCATCATTCCATCGCGGGAAATATCCGTGAAGATGAATGCCGCCGCGCCTTTCGCCGCCAGCTCCCGCGCCAGCTCCTCCGCCCGGACCTCGGACGTCTCCAGCCATCCGCGCGTCGCGACCCGTCCGTCGCGGGCATCGATGCCGATCGCTACCCGGTCTCCGTGCCGGGCAAGCACTCTCTCCACAAAAGCGCGGTCTTCAATCGCCGCCGTGCCGAGAATGATCCGCTCGACTCCAAGCCCGAGCAGCCGCTCCACATCGGCTTCCGTGCGAAGGCCTCCGCCGAGCTGCACCGGAACGTCGACCGCGGCCGCGATCTGCCCGATCAGCTCCGCATTCACGGGATGTCCCGCCTTGGCTCCGTCCAGATCGACGAGATGGATCCAGGACGCTCCTTGCGCCTGCCATTCCAGCGCAGCGTTCACGGGACTGTCGTTGTAGACCGTCTCCTGACTGTAGTCGCCTTGGACGAGACGGACGGCACGGCCGCCGCGAATATCGATGGCCGGGTAGATGGTGAACTTGGACATAAAGGTTGATTCCTCCACAAATGAGATGGGCAAGCCGCAGGCTTGCCGAAACGGATGATGACTCCGGCCAGACGGCTTGTTCAAGAGTCAGGCTGACGAAGTTCGAAAATGCTTCTCTATCAAGCGCTGCCCGGTTGCCTCATTTCCGAATTGCGGCTTATCCGCGAGCCAAGCCCAGGAAACTCGAACAGCGGCTCTGTTCAAGGCTGCCCGGTTGCCTCATTTTCGGCTTGCGGCTTATCCGCGAGCCAGGCCGAGGAAATTGCGCAGCAGGCTCATGCCGAGCTCGCCGCTTTTTTCCGGGTGAAACTGCATGCCGTATACATTGCCGCGCTCTACGATGGCCGTAACCGGCTGATAGTAGTCGGCCGTCGCGACCAGGTGGCTTTCTTCTCCGACATGGACATGATAGGAATGGACGAAATAGACATGCCCCTCCTCCAGACCTGCCGTCAGCGGGCTTGGCCGCAGGAAATCCAAGCGGTTCCAGCCCATATGAGGAATCTTGTAGTCTCCCTCGAAACGTACGACCCGGCCCGGCAGCAAGCCAAGCCCTTCATGGCTGCCATGCTCCTCGCCCTCGGCGAACAGCAGCTGCATGCCGAGGCAGATGCCGAGCAGCGGCTTGCCCGAAGCCGCGTAAGCCCGCGTTGCATCGTCCATGCCGGTCTCCCGCAGATAGGCCATCGCATCCCCAAAAGCGCCGACGCCGGGAAGGATGGCGGCATCCGCTTCAAGAATCTCGTTCCTGTCCGCGGTCACGACGGCTTTGAATCCGAGCCGCTCCACCGCTTTGCTGACGCTGTGCAGATTGCCGAGGCCGTAATCGATGATCGCGATCATCTACAGCACGCCCTTCGTCGAAGGCACTCCCTGCACGCGCGGGTCGATGGAGGTCGCCTCGTCCAAGGCGCGTCCAAGCGCTTTGAACACCGCTTCGATCATATGATGCGTGTTTTTGCCGTAATGAACGATGACGTGGAGAGTGAAGCGGCCCTCAAGCGCCAGCTTCCACAGGAATTCATGCACGAGCTCCGTAGAGAAGCTGCCCACCTGCTGGGAAGGATACTCCGCCCGATACTCGAAATGCGGCCTGTTGCTGAGATCGATGACGACCTGGGCAAGAGCTTCGTCCATCGGGACGAACACGCTTGCGTAACGCTTGATTCCCCGCTTGTCGCCAAGCGCCTCCCGCAGCGTCTGTCCGAGGCAGATGCCGATATCCTCCACCGTGTGATGGTCGTCGATATCGACGTCGCCGCGCGCTTCGACCTTCAGATCGAACTGCCCGTGCTTCGTGAACAGATCCAGCATATGGTTCAGGAAAGGAACATCCGTCTCGATCTCCGAACGGCCGCTTCCATCCACGCTGAACGCGAGCTTGATGTCGGTTTCGTTCGTCTTGCGCGCCACCTCGGCTCGGCGTTCTTCTTGCTGCCTGTTGTCTTCTTGTGCCATGATCTAATCCCTCTTTCCGTCCGTAGCTTGGTTCGCCGCTTCTGCGGCAGATGCAGCCTCCCGCTCCAAACGCACTTCGATCGCGCGGGCGTGGCCTTCCAGTCCTTCGTGCCGGGCCAGCGTCATGATGGCTTGGCCGTCCCGCAGCAGCGCTTCGCGGCTGTAGGAGATCAGGCTCGATTTTTTGATGAAGTCGTCCACATTGACCGGAGAGCTGAACCTCGCCGTTCCGTTGGTCGGGATGATATGGTTCGGCCCCGCGTAGTAATCGCCTACGGGCTCCGAGCTGTACGGCCCGAGGAAGATCGCTCCGGCGTTCTCGATCGAGCCGAGCAGCGCCATCGGATCGGCGGTCAGCACCTCCAGATGCTCCGGCGCGAGCCGGTTGACGATGTCCACGCCGGCTGCGATGGAGTCGACCAGCAGAATCGCTCCATGGCGGTCGATGGATTCCCTTGCGATCGCGGCGCGCGGAAGCAGCGCCAGCTGGCGCTCCACTTCAGCAGCAACGGCCTCGGCAAGCCCTCTCGACGGCGTAATGAGAATGCTCGACGCCATCTCGTCATGCTCCGCCTGCGACAGCAGGTCGGCTGCGACATAGGCCGGCTCGGCCGTATCGTCGGCCAGCACGGCGATCTCGCTCGGCCCGGCGATGCTGTCGATATCGACAGCGCCGTACACGGCGCGCTTGGCGAGAGCCACATAGATGTTGCCCGGGCCGCAGATTTTGTCCACCGGCGGGATGCTCTCCGTGCCGTAGGCAAGCGCGGCGATCGCCTGCGCTCCGCCGACGCGGTACATCTCCTTGACGCCGGCTTCCGCTGCCGCAACGAGGATATACGGGTCGACGCCCGCTTTGCCTCCCGTCGCCGGCGGCGTGACCATGACGATCTCAGGCACGCCGGCGACCTGCGCCGGAATGACGTTCATCAGCACGGAGGACGGATAGGCGGCTTTGCCTCCCGGCACATAGACGCCTACCCGCTTCAAGGGGCGCAGCACTTGGCCCAGCACGGTGCCGTCCGGCTGCACGTCCATCCAGGACTGGCGCCGCTGGCGTTCATGGTAGCGGCGGATATTCGCAGCCGCGCCGCGAATGGCGTCCAGGAAATCCGGCTCCACCCGGCTGTAGGCGGCTTGGATCTCCTCTTCCGTCACCCGCAGGTCCGACGCCGAGAGAGACACGCCGTCGTATTTTTCCGTCAGCTCCAGCAGCGCTTCATCGCCGCGCGTCCGGAGAGCTTCCACCGTGCTCCGCACCGACTCATTCTGTTCCGGGGTTCCATATTCCACTTCCCGGGTCAATTTGAACTGCTCCGCCCGCATTATGCGCATACAGCGTTCTCCTCTCTATCCTTGTCGCTGCCCGTCCGAGTCTGGCATCCAGCCTGTTCCCAGGCGCCTCTCCTCAAGGCTGCGGCGAATCCAGACGCTCCAAAAGCGAGTCCAGCGTCAGATCCGCCATGGACTCCAGCTGCAAGTCGGCTCCGCTGAACGTCAAATGACGCGTGACGGAGTTCGGGATCACTACCGTCCGCATGCCGGCAGCGCGGGCAGCCGTGAAGCCGTTGAGCGAGTCTTCGAACGACACGGCCTCATGTCCGTGGACGCCAAGCTCCGACAGCGAGGCGAGGTACAGCTCCGGATCCGGCTTGATCCGCTTCACTTTATCCTTCGTCTGGAAGGAATCGAAGCGGTCCAACAGTCCATGCCTCGTAAGCAAAGGCTCGATCCAGCCCCAGGAAGAGCTGGACGCCAGGCCGACGGCGAGCCCAAGCTCGCGGGCGCGCGCCAGATTCTCCCGGACTCCCGGCAGAATCGAAGACTCCTGGACGATGGCCGAATAGATCTCCTTGTACCGGGTTTCAATGAGTTCTCTCTCCAGCGGCTTGCCCAGGATTTCTTCCAGATAAGCATAGGGGTCGAATGCCGCAAAGGAGGTGCCCACGCAGCGGGCGAACATTTCCAGCGGAAGCTCTGCCCCATGCTCGCGGTATACCCGATCAAACGCCTCGTAAGAGGGCGTCTCCGTATCCAGAATCAGTCCGTCAAAATCGAAGACCACTGCCTTGATTGCCGTCATCGCCATTCCTCCGTCTGAATCGGTTTGGTGAATAGCTGCTTGGACCGATGATTCTCAACCGGCCCTCTAAGCCTTCGCGCCCAATGCCGCCTGAAGGCGGTCGCAAAGGCTCTGGATCGCATCGTTCTTCATGCGGTAGCTGACGCGGTTGGCGATCAGCCTGCTCGTGATGCTGAAAATTTCTTCCATTTCCACAAGCCCGTTGTCGCGCAGCGTCTGTCCGGTTTCCACCATGTCGACGATCCGGTCGGCCAGGCCGATCAGAGGAGCCAGCTCGATGGATCCGTTCAGCTTGATCACCTCGACCTGCTGGCCGCGCTCCCGGAAATACTGGGAGGCTACCGCAGGATATTTCGTCGCGACGCGCGGATTGATGACCGGCTTCCAGTCCGGCAGCCCGATGACCGACATGCGGCAGCGGGCGATGCCCAGATCAAGCAGCTCGTAGACGTCCTTGTTTTCCTCCATCAGCACGTCCTTGCCGACGACACCGATATCAGCGACGCCATATTCCACATACGTCGGCACGTCGACCGGCTTGGCCATGATGAATTCCATGCGCGCTTCCGGCACTTCGACGATCAGCTTCCTCGATTCGTCGACCTCTTCGTTGATAAGGAGGCCCGCTTCCCGGAACAGCCGGGAGGCTTGCTTGTAGATGCGTCCTTTCGGCATCGCGACTTTGAGAATATCGCCTTCTGTCCTGCCGTCCGTCCTCATCGCTCGTCCCCCTCCTCTTGGTTCCCGTCAAAGAAGGGCAGGAACGTCCCATACACCAAGCCGCCGAATTTCACGGACTCGCCGTCGGCAAGCCTCCGTGCGGTGCGCTCCGGCTCTTCGCTGCCCCGGGCTTCGCCATGGCGGATTCCCGGAGCCTCCATGCGGGCCGTCACGACTGCCGCTCCTTGCCCTCTTAGCCGGATCGCTTCGGCAAGAGCGCGTTCGCGCCCCGTGCCGTCGTAGCCGATCAGAATCCGGCGCGGAGCTTCCTGCTCCTCGCCGACCAGCTCCAGCACCCGCGTCGTCTTGACCGCGAAGCCGGTAGCCGGCGCCGGGCGCCCGAACTGCTGGAGAAGGTTGTCGTACCGCCCGCCTCCGACGACGGGAAATCCGAGATCCGCCGCATAACCCTCGAAGGTCATGCCCGTATAATACGAAAAATCTCCGATCATCGTCAGGTCGATCAGCACATGCTCGCTCACGCCGTACGCCTCGAGCACATCCCATATCTCGCAAAGATGGCGAATCGACTCTTGGGCTGTGGCATTCGGCGTCAGGCTCATCGCCTGCGTGCAGATTTCCTGGCCGCCGCGAAGGCGGAGCAGCCCCTTCAGCTCCTGCTGGACCTGCTCGGTCAGCCCCAGTCTTCCAAGCTGGTCCCGGTACCCGACATGGTCCCGGTTGAGCAGATAATCCTTGAGCTTGCCCTGGCATTCCGCCCGTCCGGGCAGCAGCTCTTCCAGCAATCCGTTCAGAAAGCCCACATGGCCGACCGCGATGCGGAACTTCTCGACGCCAGCGGCCTGCAGGGAGGCGATCGCAAGGGCGATGACCTCGGCATCCGCTTCGGCCGAAGCGTCTCCGACCAGCTCGACGCCGGTCTGGAAAAACTCCGCATCCCGTCCCGCTTCGTTCTCGAACGCTCGGAATATGCTGGAATGATAGGAAAGGCGCAGCGGAAACGGCTGTTCCCGCAGCAGAGAGGATACGACACGCGCGATCGGCGCGGTCATATCGGAACGAAGCACGAGCGTCGTGCCGCGGTTGTTCAGCAGCTTGAACAGCCGCTGATCGGATGTCGAGCTGGCGACGCCGACAGTGTCGTAATATTCCAGCGTAGGAGTCATGATCTGATCGTAGCCCCAGCGTTCCATGCAGCTCAGCACGCTGCTTTCGATCTGTCTGAGCTTGGATACGGCATGGGGGAGATAGTCCTTGACGCCTACCGGTTTTTCAAATACTTTTGGTTTGGACATCGGTTTGGTCTCCTAATATAAACAGACGCTCGAAGCAATCGGCTCCAAGCATTCGCTTTTTGTAAGTTGGCTTCATACTTTAGTGAGTTAATGTGCTACCAAGTTACCATACTGCCAAAGTAAAGGTATTTGTAATCCTATCATGATTCGGTCTCTCCCGTCAACCGGCACGAGCCGCCTGAACCGCCATGCTTGCGGGTTCGGGCGGCTCGTGCCATACCGTATGAGCGTGCAAGAGCACGGTGCTTAGGAGGACCGCAGAGATCGCCATGGGCGGACCGCAAGGTTCGCCGGGCATAACACCCGCTCGGCGATTGTTCCTAAGATGGTTTCCCCGGAAGCAGAGACAGCTTCTTGCGGCGCAGAATGATGACCTCCCAGGCCGACCGCAGCCATAGGGCGCCGACAAACATGACGAGCAGAGGAAGCGTCAGCAGCAGGTAGGCCCGATCCGGAGGCTGATAGCGGTTGTGGCCGATTAGACGGGGAGCCTGCTTCATAAGCTCGATCTGCAGCTCGGGATCGTTCTCCGCTCCGCCGGCATTCAGCCGGAATCCGTTCCCTCTTCCTGGACCGTTCATGCCCGGCTTCACCGTCAGCGTCACGTTGATGCCGAGCTCCTTGCATGTGCGGAGCAGCGGCCGAGAGAAGGCTCCGTATGGAAAGGCGAGCACATCGTTGCGCACGCCGAGTTCCTTCTGCAGCGTCCGATTGGCATGGTCCAGATCCTCGCGAATGCGGCTTTCGTATTCTTTCTCCGTCTCCCGTCTGCCAAGATCGCTCCGGTATACCCTTCCGGCCAGAAGAGGCACCAGCCTGTTTCCCTTCGCATTCTCCGGCGCATAAGCATGGGAATCGTATGTATGGCTGTAAAAATCCATGCCATGCTTGCGCATGGCTTTCATCTGTTCCCAGGTCAGCTTCGGCACGCCGGCATGCTTGGGGTTTCCGATTGTGCCGGCGATGACGAAGTTGGTCGCAGTCAGCCCGTTTTTGAGCAAGACGGGATACGCATACCGGTAAAAGGATTCGTAGCCGTCATCGAATGTAAGCAGTACCGCGTTATCGGGCACCGGCTTGCGCTTCAGGATAAAAGCCTTGTATTCATCCATGCTGATGACATGGAAGTTGTTGTCGCGCATCAGCTCGAGCTGCCGCTCCAGCTTGTCCAAGGCCAGCGCCTTCGTGTCCGAAGGGGTCGGCTGGACATCATGGTACATCAGGACAATGACTTTGTTGCGGTAATAAATGCCCTTGGGCGTCCGTTCTCCGGGCTTCAAATCCTTATATTCCCCTCCGGCTGCCTCCTCGCTCATCGCAGGGGCTTCCGACAGCAGGCGCTTGACGGCCGGAAAGTGCTCCCGGTAGCGAACGGCAGCCGCGCCGGCAGCCGTCAGGCACAGAACGAAGGCCAGGACAGCAGACAGCAGCCAAAACCGCTTGACGGTACTCAATTGCGTTCTCTCCTTGCAGGTTGGACTGGCATCCTCAGGCAGAGGCCAATCCTGTAAACGAGTCCTGTCCGCAAAAAGTTGCCTTGGCTTCCTGTCCTCAATCCTGAATATGTCCTGCCTATGCCTGATCTATTCCTGTCCTTGCCTGGTCTATGCCTGGCTATGTCCTGCCGAACCCCAGTCTATGCCTGGTTTTTGTCCTGCCTATGCCTGACTAGTCCCATCTAAGCCCTGTCTATATCCGGATTCAATCCTGTTGCCGAATGATCCGGAACGGATTCCCCCCCTACGAATGCGCCGGCAGGCACGTCCCGGTGGACCAGGGAACCGGCGGCCACGACGGCGCCGTCGCCGATCGTCACACCCGGGAGGATCGTCGTATTCGCTCCGATCATGACGTTGGAGCCGATCACGACATCCCCCAGCCGATATTCATGGATCAAATATTCATGGGTGAGGATGGTCGTATTGTAGCCGATGATGCAGTTGTCCCCGACTGTGATCCGCTCAGGGAAGAAGACGTCCACCATGACCATGAGCGCGAACGACGTCGTCTTGCCGACCCGCATGCCGAGAATCCGGCGGTAGATCCAGTTTTTGACCGGCAGGGAGGGGCAATAGCGGGAGATCTGGATAGCGGCGAAGTTGCGCACCGCCTTGAACCGGCTTACGGTTCGGTATACCTGCCACAGCGCATTCGGCCCATCGGTCGGATAACGCTCGACGTTCCTCACCGGGCCTCCTGCTCCAATCCGAGCAGAGCATACAGATCCCTCATGTCCTGCAGGACATGGGCAGCTCCGTATTCGCGCAGCAGCGCCTCTCCCTTCAGAGACCAGGCGACGCCGACCGGCACAGCCCCTGCCTCGAGAGCGGACTGGATGTCTACGGCGCTGTCGCCGACCATCATCGTCTCCTCCGGCTTCGCTCCCAGCATCTCCATGGCGCGCAGAACCGGCTCCGGATGCGGCTTCGGGTTGTCCACGTCATCCAGCGTTACGATGGCATCCATATAATCCAGCAGTCCCGTCAGGCGAAGTCCTTTTTCCGTGGACATGCGGATCTTCGTCGTGACGACGCCAAGCTTGAAGCCTGCGGCCTTGAGCCGCTCCAGCACCTCGGCCGTATGGGGAAACGGCACGACGAGATCGTCATGCAGCTTCATATTCATTTCCCGGTACAAGGAAATCAGATGCGAGGTTTCTTCCTGGCCGGAGAAATGCTTCATCTGGTCGACCAGAGTAAGGCCCATATAAGGAATCATCTGCTCCCGCCCGAAGTCTGCGGGGACAACTCCCTGCAGCGCGTGGAGGAAGGAGCGCATGATCAATTCATTCGTGTCCAGAATGGTGCCGTCCAAGTCAAACAGTAGGTTTCGTATGGGTTTCATCGTGATGATTCTCCTTTACTGCTTCGGAAACGGGCTGTGCCTCCTGCGGCTCTACGCCGGCGGGTAGTCCGGTCTTGCGGTTGATGACCGGGTCGGAATACCGCTCCGCGGCAAGTCCTGTCGACCGGCGGACGATAATCATGACGATGCAGAACAGGATGGCGAGGACGGCGATCAGCTGAGAACTGCGGACGTTGCCATAGGCCGGATCCAGATAGCCCGGTTCGAACAGGATTTTCATCGGGGACCACAGGCCGTTCATCAGCGATTCGAGCCAGGCGGGACCTGCAAAGGCAAGGCTGTCCGTACGCAGCCCCTCAATGAAGAACCGGCCGATCGAATACCAGATCAGGTAGGTGAAGAACATTTCTCCGGCGCGCACCCAAGGACGTCGGCGAAGGACAAAGATAAGCAGGATGCCGATGATGTTCCACACCGATTCGTACAAGAAAGTCGGATGATGGAACTGGCCGGTGCTTTCTACATACATCTGGTCCACGATCCAGTCCGGCAGATGCAGCTCGCCGCTCAGGAACCGGCGCGTGACGGGACCGCCGTAGGCTTCCTGGTTGACGAAGTTGCCCCAACGGCCGATGATCTGGCCGATCAGCAGAGACGGGGCGCATATATCGACGATGCGCCAGAAATTGAGGCCTTTACGGCGCACATAGAAGATCGCGCAAATAATGGCGCCGATCAAGGCGCCGTAGATCGCGATGCCGCCGTTCCAGATCGCCAGGATCTCACCCGGATGCTGCCGGTAATAATCCCATTTGAACAGGACGAAATAAGCTCGTGCCGCTATAATCGCGGAAGGAACCCCGAGCAGCAGCAGGTCCATGAAGAAATCGGACGAGATGCCGAAGCGCCTGCCCTCCCGGATCGCCAGCACCAGTCCCATCAGAGCTCCCAGTCCGAGAATGATTCCATACCAATGGACCGTTATCGGTCCAAGCTCGAAGGCTATGGGATTGATACGAAGAGAATATTCCGTCATCGTTGCCGACCTCTTTCCATAGGAAGATTGCCTTTATTCATAGTCGTCCATGTCATCTGCGATCGTTTCCGTAAGCTTGTTCGTGAACTGCAGCGCGGCGTTGTATCCCATCCGCTTCAAGCGGTAGTTCATCGCGGCGACCTCGATGATGACGGCAAGGTTGCGTCCAGGGCGGACGGGAACCGTCACCAGCGGAACATCCGTCTCGATGATGCGGGTCGTCTCCTCGTCCAGGCCGAGACGGTCGTACTGCTTCTCCGGCTGCCAGTTCTCGAGCTTGATGACCACGCTGATGCGCTTGTTGTTGCGGATGGCGCCCGCGCCGAACAGCGTCATCACATTGATGATGCCGAGACCCCGAATCTCCAACAGATGCCGGATCAGCTCCGGAGCCGTTCCGTGCAGCTGTCCGTCCGACGTTTGCCTGATCTCGACGGCATCGTCCGCGACAAGCCGGTGGCCGCGCTTCACGAGCTCGAGCGCCGTCTCGCTTTTGCCGATGCCGCTGCCGCCTGTAATGAGGATGCCCATGCCGTACACATCCACGAGGACGCCATGGATCGTCGTTGTCGGCGCAAGCCGGCGCTCCAGGAAGTTGGTCAGGCGGCTGGAGAAGATCGTCGTTGAAATCTGGCTTCGCAGCACCGGAATATGCTTCTCCGCCGCTTGCTCGATCAGCTCGAGCGGCGGCTCCAATCCGCGGGTGAGCATGATGCATGGCGTCTCATCGTTGCACAGCTTCTCCAATCTTTCCTTGCGCTCACGGCTGTCCAGCGTCTGGATGAACGCAAGTTCCGTCTTGCCGAGCAATTGAACCCGCTCTTTGGGGTAATAATGGAAATAGCCGGCCATCTCCAGCGCGGGCCGGTACAGATCGTCGGTCGTTATAATACGCTGCATGCCGTCTTCTCCTGCCAGAATCTCCAGTTGAAACGGCTGCACCAATTCGGATACCTTGACTTTTTTAGCCATGAGGGCCCTCCTGTATGTTTCCCTGTTCCAGGGCATATGTACGTTGCTTGCGGGCAATTCGTAGAGCCTTCTGCCTATTAGTTCCATCCTAAAGGAAAACGGGCATCAGCGCAACGTAGCGAGCATCCACAACATTTACGCGATCCATTGCGTCCATTACAATGGATTTAGCAGACTACCATCAAGCGAGGTGGAAAAATGCGCTCCAAACGAATTCGCCGCGGCAGCCGGAGCCGTTTCGCCCGGCCCGCTCTTATTGCCGTTGCCCTTGCGGCTGCAGCTGTCGGATCGGCATGGTCCGAGTACGGACCCTCCCATCCAGGCTTCGCATCAACGGCCGGAATGCAGCCTGCCGCGGCTGCGCCGGCCCAGATTCGGGCTGTGGACGAGTCCACCGTTTCCTGGCCGCCCGTAGCAGGCCTAAGTAATGCCCAAAGCCAGGAAATCGCCAGACGAATCGGATCCATGAGTACGGAAGAGAAGGTGGGACAACTGGTCATCGCAGGCGTGGAGGGCATCAAGCCGGACAAAGAAGCCGAAACTTTGGTCCGGGACTACCGCGTCGGGGGCTTCATCCTTTTCCGAGACAATATGAAGACTTTGCAAGGAACCGTCGATTTTCTCAATGGACTCAAGGCTCTGAACAAGGCGGAAGGAAATCTTCCGCTTATGCTCGGGGTCGATGAAGAGGGCGGCAAAGTGACCCGGATGCCCGCATCGGTCGAGAAAATACCGAGCAACGGCATCATCGGCAAGTCAGCCAATGCCGAATACGCACGCGATGTCAGTCAGTTGCTGGCGAGGAGGGTCAAAGCATTCGGCTTTTCCGTGGACTTTGCTCCCGTGCTCGACGTCAACAGCAATCCCGACAATCCGGTCATCGGCGACCGCTCTTACGGCAGCAGCGCTCAGCTTGTAACCAAGCTGGGAACTGCCGCCATGCTGGGATTCAAGAAGGAGGGCATCCTCGGCGTCCTCAAGCATTTTCCGGGGCATGGAGATACTTCGGTCGACTCCCACAAGCAGCTTCCCGTCACCGGCAACGGTCTAAGCAGGCTGCAGGAGGTGGAGCTTCCGCCGTTCCAGGCGGCCATCGACCAGGGAGCGGACGCCGTGATGGTCGCTCATATTCTGCTGCCCAAGCTGGACGCCGAGTACCCGGCTTCGATGTCCAGGCCTGTCATTACCGGGCTGCTGCGGGACAAGATGAAATTCAACGGGCTTGTGTTCAGCGACGATCTGACCATGGGGGCCATCCTGGAAAACTATGATGTCGGAGATGCGGCTGTCCGAACCATATCGGCCGGCGGAGATATCGTCATTGTCTCGCATGGCAATGACAACATCATCCATGTGCTGCAGAAGCTTCGGCAGGCTGCCGCCGACGGATCGATACCCGCCACACGGCTCAACGAAAGCGTCTACCGCATTATGGCCCGCAAGCTCCAATACCAGATGACAGACGGCAAGGTAAGCTCTATTTCGGTCGATCAGCTCAATAAGGATGCCCTCAAGGTTCTTGATGCCTATCGGAAGTAAGCCTGTTTCTTTCTAATAGTGAAATTAGTTCTGCGACAACGGGATAAAGGTCACTCGTCAAGAGTATGCTGGCCTGGCCCTATATGCAAAAAGGCTGCCGATCATGTTCCCATGATCGGCAGCCTTTTTTTTATCTTTAGGATTAGTTCTCGAACAGGTTCAGCTCCGTCGCTTTGTCGAAGACATGAACTTTGTTCATATCCAGAGCGAGCTTGACGCTTATGCCGTCACGCATGCCGGAACGTCCGTCAACGCGGGCGATAACCGTATCGTTGCCGATTCCGTTCAGGTACAGGTACATTTCGTGGCCAAGGTTCTCCGCCACTTCGATGTTGGCATTGACGATGCTGTTAGGCGATGCTTCCAGGAAGACCGGCTCTTCGTGCAGGTCCTCAGGACGAACACCCAGAACGACTTCTTTGCCTACGAAGCCTTTGTCGCGCAGGACGTTGGCTTTGCCTTCAGGAAGAACAACATCCACACCCGAAGCCTTGAAGCGCAGCGCGCCGCCTGCTTCGCTCAGCGTACCGGTGATGAAGTTCATCGCTGGCGCGCCGATAAATCCGGCTACGAAGATGTTCACCGGGTGGTTGTAAAGCTCATCCGGGGTTGCGTTTTGCTGAATAATGCCGTCTTTCATGACTACGATGCGATCGCCCATCGTCATGGCTTCGATCTGGTCATGCGTTACGTAGATCGTCGTCGTTTCCAGACGTTTCGTCAGCTTGCTGATCTCGGCGCGCATTTGGCCGCGGAGCTTGGCGTCAAGGTTGGAAAGCGGTTCGTCCATCAGGAACACTTGCGGTTCGCGGACGATAGCGCGGCCCAGGGCGACACGCTGGCGTTGGCCGCCGGAGAGAGCTTTCGGCTTGCGCTCCAGAAGATGTTCGATATCAAGAATTTTTGCCGCTTCGCGAACGCGCTTATCGATGTCCGCTTTTTTGAACTTGCGCAGCTTCAGGCCGAAAGCCATGTTCTGGTACACGTTCATGTGCGGGTACAGGGCGTAGGATTGGAATACCATCGCGATGTCGCGGTCTTTAGGGGCGACATCGTTCACAAGGCGATCGCCGATGAACAGCTTGCCTTCGGAGATTTCCTCCAGACCAGCGATCATGCGGAGCGTCGTGGATTTGCCGCAGCCGGAAGGACCGACCAGAACGAGGAATTCCTTATCCTTGATGTCCAGGTTGATGTCTTTTACCGATGCGTTGTCGGATCCAGGGTATTTCTTGTAAACATGTTCTAAACGTACGCCTGCCATGTTTGTTTCCCCCTATGTGAGTGAGTAGGTGATACCTCTACGGTTGAATGATCTTATGAATCTATATTAACCGAAAATGTAAGCGTATGACTATGCACAAACCCTACAAAAAAACTAAGGTCTTTTCGTGACTTTATCCAATAGCAGAATAATCTTCACCATGACGGCGTCCCGGAAGAGCCTGACGTCCAGTCCCGTTTCCTGCTTCAGCTTGTCCAAACGGTAAAGAAGGGTATTCCGGTGGATATACAGCTTCTTCGCCGTCTCGCTTACATTGCAGTCCAAGGCGAAAAATGTCTCCAGCGTCGTGAGGATCTCCGGCTCCATGTAATAATCCGACCGGCTGAGCGTCTGCTCGATGAACTTGCTGCGCTCCCGTTCCGGAATGGCGCTGAGCAGCCTCTCGAGATTCAGCTGCCAAGGCAAATGAAGGTTGGAACCGACATGGAACCGCCGGCCAAGCTCGATCGTTTCCTTCAGCAGCGCCGCGCTATCGACAAGCGACTTCAGAGGCTGCATCGGCAGCGACAGCGCAAGATGGCATTCGCCCAGCCATTCGCTCGCCAGCATCTCATGAAGCCCGAGACCGATGGATTTCAAGCTTTCCTCCTCCGATTCGTCCTCTTCGGTTCCTTCCAGCTGGGAATCCCTGAGCAGGGATACCGGACTCAGAATTAGCCATTCGTTGCGCTGAAGCGGAATCAAGAGTACTTCCTCCGGAAAGAAGGACAGGAGCAGCTTCTCGAGCTCGCTGTAGGAATCGTCTGCCGCTCCGGGATATTCCCGCACGAGCAGAATCGGTATCATTTCGGCGTACAGCCGCCCTCCCTCGGCAAGCGAAGCCGGCAGCGGATCATGTCTTGAGCTGTCCAGCTGGCCATTGATCCATCGACCCAATTCGGCTGCCGTCTTCTCCATGCCCGTAGCCGGCTTGACGTTCCAGGCACGTTCCGGCCTGGCGTATTTCAACGTCAAGCGAAGAAGCCGAATCTCGGTTTCCGATAGAGGCTCCGTACGGTGGATTTCCAGGCACTCGACCTTGATTCCATCTCCGGCCAGCCTTACCACTAATCGATCCTTGTCTACAATCCAATTGCCATTCTGCTCCGCCTTGATGCCTCCGCCTGCCATGTCCCGCCACTGCGCCGCGGAGAACTGGCGAATATCGAGATCTGTTCCTAGAATGCCGCGCAGCTCTTCCAGCCACTCTCCTGATGCCATCGTATGTCCCGCCTCCTGCGCACCAGCCCTTGCAAGCCGTATGCAGCCATATAAGCAAGTTTACCATGAAGGCATTCCTGCCCGCCAACCTCTGCGACGGTCAGAGCCTGTTTGCGATGGGAATAACCTGATTCTCAATGAATTAACCTGTATTTTCAATGAACGTCAATCAGCTTTGCGAATATCATCAAGCGAGCTTGCGAATATCATTATGCCAGCTTTGCCAAGACCATCAAGCGAGCTTTGCAAAAAACCATCAGCCAGTCAGAAATGCGATTTAAATGTTTTCTTCCGTTGAAAAACAAAAAAGCACAGACAGAGTCTGTGCTTGGAAGGTTCAGTTATTGGGGAAGAAGTGAGCCATGAAGGACTCGAACCTTCGACACCCTGATTAAAAGTCAGGTGCTCTACCAACTGAGCTAATGGCTCTTAAAAATGAAAGTGGTGGAGGGCGATGGATTCGAACCACCGAACTCGTCAGAGAACAGATTTACAGTCTGCTGCGTTTGGCCACTTCGCTAGCCCTCCACAAATGCTCTAAGATGCGCCTTATAGCTCACTTAGAAAACCAATGGTGGCTTGGGACGGAATCGAACCGCCGACACAAGGATTTTCAGTCCTTTGCTCTACCAACTGAGCTACCAAGCCTTACTTGCATGAAAAAATGGCGGAGCTGACGGGATTCGAACCCGCGGTCTCCTGCGTGACAGGCAGGCATGTTAGGCCTCTACACCACAGCTCCAGGATAAATATGGTGGAAGCTGAGGGGATCGAACCCCCGACCCTCTGCTTGTAAGGCAGATGCTCTCCCAGCTGAGCTAAGCTTCCATATAGTGGTAGCGGCGAAGGGAATCGAACCCCCGACCTCACGGGTATGAACCGTACGCTCTAGCCAGCTGAGCTACACCGCCACATTTTTCAGGTAAGGCATCGCCAAATGCCCAAACAATTTGTCTCGCTCCATTGTACTTGACACTGGAAACGTGAGGCAATTGTGCCCTGAAAACTGGATCGAACCAATAGGATGGATGCTGAGTCCATTTGCTTTTCTTACCCATAGGATAAGCCCTCGACCGATTAGTATTCGTCAGCTGCACGCATTGCTGCGCTTCCACCCCGAACCTATCAACCTGGTCGTCTACCAGGGGTCTTACATACTGGGAAATCTCATCTTGAGGGGGGCTTCGCGCTTAGATGCTTTCAGCGCTTATCCCGTCCGTACGTAGCTACCCAGCGGTGCTCCTGGCGGAAC
>NZ_CBRA020000146.1:0-7076 GCF_000469945.2 Paenibacillus sp. P22
GGCGTATCCCGACCGCATCGCGCAGCGGAGGCCGGACGGCCGCTTTCTGATGTCCGGCGGCCGGGGGGCGGCGCTGCCGAATCCGCAGCCGCTCTCGCAATGCGGCTATCTCGTCGTCTGCGAGCTGGACGACTCCGGCACGGAGGGCCGGATCGACCTGGCTGCTTCCGTCGAGCTCGAGGAGCTGGAAACGCATTTGCCGGAGCTTTTCCAAACCGAGGAGCTGGTCGTCTGGGACGATGGAGCGCAAGCCGTCCGCAGCCGCAAGAAGCTGAAGCTCGGCGCGATCACGGTCCGCGAGGCGCAGCTTCAGCAGCCCGATCCCGCCATGGTGTCAGCCGCGCTGATGGACGGAATCCGCAAGCTGGGCCTGCGCATCCTTCCGTGGAACCGCGCCTCCAGGCAGCTGCAAGCCCGCATGAGGCTGATGCATGCGATGCGTCCGGACTGGCCGGATGCCTCCGACGAGGCGCTGCTCGCAAGCCTGGAGCATTGGCTCGCGCCTTATGCGGTCGGCATCCGCAGCGCGGCCGGGCTGCAGAAGCTGGAGCTGACGGCAGCTCTAGACGCGCTGCTCGGCTGGGAGCGGCGCCGCCAGCTCGACGATTATGCCCCGACGCATCTCGCCGTGCCGAGCGGTTCCCGAATACCGGTCGACTACAGCGATCCTGAGGCTCCCTTCCTCGCGGTCCGGCTCCAGGAGCTGTTCGGCATGAAGCAGTCTCCGAAGGTCGGCGGCGGACGGCTGCCGATCGTCCTGCATCTTCTGTCTCCGGCACAGCGGCCCGTGCAGGTCACCCGCGATCTGGAGAGCTTCTGGACATCGGCCTACTTCGAAGTGCGCAAGGAGCTCAAGGTGCGCTATCCGAAGCATTACTGGCCCGAAGATCCGCTGCAGGCGCAGGCGACCAGCCGCGCCAAGCCTAGAGGCACCTGAACGCTGCGTTCCTTGTCGGTTGGCCTGATCTGCTCTTCATAGCGGCATGATCGCGGTCTGTATTCAATTCGGCACAGGCGGCTTCGCTGCCGAAGCTTTCAAAAGGAATACTGGAAGGAGTGAATCCATTTGACGAAGGCATTCCTGGCCATCTATCTGCTGGCGGCCAACGTCCTGGCTTTCGCCATGTTCGGTATCGACAAGGCGGCCGCTAGAGCGGGGCGGCGGCGCATCCCCGAGAAGAGGCTGTTCGCCGTCAGCCTGCTGGGAGGCGCGCCCGGCGCATGGGCGGGCATGAAGAAGTGGAGGCATAAGACGCTCCATAATTCCTTCCGGTTCGGAATTCCCCTGCTCATCGTCATTGATGCCATATGGGTGTATGCGGTATTGAAAATGATCTAGCCGCACTTGTTCCGGGCTTGCGGCCCGGATTTTTTTATTTCGTCTCGCAGAAAATGAAAGCGGCGCCACATTTCCGATTGCTGCCAGATTGTCTTCTGTGCTATAGTTACCTTTCGCTTTTTCCAAAAACCCACCCTTAGGAGGTAACTGGCATGAGTGCTCAAAGTGCCTATCAAGAGGAAGAAACACGGCTCGCAAGTGCCGTGAAGGACATCGAAGTCCAGCTGCGGGGCATCGGCCCCCGCTATACCGGCGACGATTTCACCGAGCAGATGCTCGACCTGCAGAGAGAGGAACGGGAGAGAAGGCTGGAGCTTGCGCGCAAGGAAGCCTACTTCGGAAGGATCGACTTCCAGGAGGAAGGCAAGGCGGATCCCAGCCCTCTCTACATCGGCAAGGCCGGAGTGGCCCGTTCGGGCTCGGACGAGCTGCTCGTCATCGATTGGCGCGCTCCGGTAGCGAGCCTGTTCTATTCGTTCAGCGGGGGGGAAGCCCCGGTCAATTATGTCTCCCCGGACGGGGAAATCGAAGGCACCGTCCATCTCAAGCGCAACCTGATGGTGCGCCGGGAGGAGCTGCTGAGGCTGGTCGACAGCTTCGTGCGCGGCCAGGAGGACGATGCCGCCACGGATGAGTTTCTGCTCTACCGGCTCGGCGAGAGCAAGGACAACAAGCTCCGCGACATCGTCTCGACGATCCAGCAGGAGCAGGACAAGATCATCCGCGCGGACAAAAATCTCGCCTTGTTCATCCAGGGCGTGGCCGGTTCGGGAAAAACGACGGTGGCTTTGCATCGCCTCGCCTTCCTGCTCTATCAATACGCCGGGCGCATCCGCTCGGAACGGATGATCATCTTCGCCCCCAACCGGATGTTCCTGGATTACATTTCGGGCGTGCTGCCCGAGCTCGGCGTCGGCGATATCGTCCAGACGACGTTCTCCGAATGGGCGATCGAGCTGCTGCAGAACGAGGTGTCGCTGCGCTCGCCTGCGGATACGATGGAATACTGGTTCGAACGCACTCACACAGCCGAGGAATGGCAGGAGGCTTCCGGCTTGCTGAAGGGGAGCCTTGCCTTCAAGGACGCGCTTGAGGCGAAGCTCGGCGAGCTGGAAGAGGGCATGGTGCCGACGGAACCCTTCGAGCCGCTGCCCGGCTTCCGCCTGAAGCCTGAGCAGATGAGCGAATGGTTCCATACCGATTACGGCGAGGAATCGATCATGCGCCGGCGCGACCGGCTTGCAAGCCGGATCAGCCGCTGGCTGGAAGGCGAGCTCAAGAGCCGCGGCGTGACGGACAAGAAGATCCGCTCCAAAGCGCTCGCGAAGCTGGCTTCCTTCAACAAGAAAATACCGTCCTATACCGCGCCTGCCCTATACCGGGCGCTGCTGGACGGCAAGTCTGCCGCCGGCGCGCTGCCGAAGGCGCTGGCCAAGGCGACCGCGCAGCGGATCAAAGCCGGAGAGGCGGAGCAGGAGGATCTCGCTCCGCTCGTCTATCTTCACATCCGCCTGCACGGACTCGGCCTGCCGCATTACGACCATATCGTCATCGACGAAGCGCAGGACTACTCTCCGTTCCAGATCGAAGCGCTCAAGCTGTGCCAGCGCCAGCCGTCGATGACGGTGCTCGGCGACTTGCAGCAAGGCATTCACGCTTACGCGGGAATCAATAGCTGGAGCCAGCTTCGGGATTTGTTCGCTCCCGAGCAGACCGGTTATTACGAGCTGGACCGAAGCTACCGCTCCACGATGGAAATCATCGACTTCGCCAACCGCGTGCTCGCCGGCATGTCGGGTGAAGTAAAACCTGCCGTTCCGGTGTTCCGCAGCGGCGATCCGGTCGAGGAGCTGGCCTGCGGCGGCGGGGACTGGGCCGGGCGGCTCGCAGACACGGTGCGGGAGTGGCAAGAGGAGAAATGGTTCCAGACGATCGCCGTCATCGGAAGGACAGAGGCCGAATGCGCGGATATCCACCGGATCCTCACGGAGGCAGGCCTCGATGCGGCGCTCGTCCATTCCCGCCAGCCGGCGTACGGCGGCGGCCTCACGGTCGTGCCGGTCTATCTGTCCAAAGGGCTTGAGTTCGATGCGGTGCTCATCGCCGATGCGGGCGAAGCGGCGTACGGCCCGACCGACGCGAAGCTTCTGTATGTAGGCTGCACGAGGGCTCTGCACCGACTGCGGGTTCTGTATCAGGGCAGGCTGACCGGACTGCTGGCCTAAGGCTCCTCCGTCGCCCCGCCGGGTCCTTGCCAAGCCACAGCTCTGTATCAGGGCAGGCGGACCGGGCTGCCGGCCCAAGGCTCCTCCGTTGCCCCGCCGGGCCCTTGCCAGGCCCGGCTTCAGCCCGCTTGCCCGAACAGCCGCGCCTTCTGCTTGCCATCCGCAGGCCGACAGGCCCGGCTTTTTGGCTCTCCGTCTTGCCTCAGGGATTGCTCTCCCCGTTTCCGGGTAAACAATGCATAACCGCAACCTGGATGGCGCCTTCCCCGTAGGTGGGAGAGCGGGACGCTCCGGCATGTCCGCCGGTGATCCGTCCGCAGCAGGCAAGCGTTGCACATAAGGAGGATTGGCTCTGATGTCCATTCATGCGGGAGGCGGCCTGGAGACGGCTGCGCAATTGAAATCGGCCTTGGCTGAAGTCGAGAAATGGGAAAAGGATCAAAAAAATCTGATGATTTGGGATCGGCTGTCGCGGCTGCCGTTCAAGATGCTCGACAAGATCACTCCCAGGATCGTTCATGAGAAGCTGGGCGTTGCGCTGGACGAGCTTGGCGGATATATACAGAACGGCGGAAAGTATCTGGTCGCGGGCCGCAAGGTCGGGCAGCTGCTGGCCGCATCCAATGCGAAGCGCGGGGGACCGGAGTCGGGCCCCTATTCGCTGGCGGTCATGGACGAGGCTGCCCGAAAGCTTGCCGGCGAGCGTACTTTGTTCGCGACGGCGCAGGGCGCGACGACGGGCATCGGAGGCATCTTCACGCTCGCCGTGGATATTCCGGCCGTGCTCGGCCTTTCGCTCAAGGCGATTCAGGAAATCGGCCTGTCGTACGGTTTTGATCCGACGCTCAAGGAAGAGCGGATCTTCACGGTCAAGGTCATGCAATTCGCATCCTCGGATATTGTCGGAAAACGTGCTATTCTGGAAGAGATCAATCAGCAGGCATCGGCCGGAGAGGAAGCGGCCCAAGCCGCGATTTCCCGCATCCAGGGATGGAGGGAGGTCATCAGCGTCTACCGGGACAACTGGGGCTGGAAGAAGCTGCTCCAGGCGATACCGGTAGCCGGCATCTTTTTCGGCGCCTATACGAACCGGGGGATGCTCAAGGACGTGACCGAAGCGGCGGAGATGCTGTACCGGAAGCGGAGAATTCTGGCCAGACTGGCCGAAAGCGGGGAATAGACAGCATGAGCAGCATGGAGGGCATCGATGCCTTGTGCCGGCAGGCGGAATCGTTTCTGCGCCGGTATTACGGGGAAATGGACAAGCCGCCGGAAGAGGCGGAAGAGCGGATCCGGGAGGTCGACGCCGAGATTCGCCGGACGGGCGCTTATGTCCACACGCCCGGTGAGCTGGCCTACGGGGGAAAGGCGGCCTGGCGCAACAACAGCCGCTGCATCGGCCGTTTGTTCTGGAATTCCCTTGAAGTCATCGACGCCCGCCATGCATCCACTGAGGACGAGGTGGCCGAATGCCTGTTCCGGCATCTGGAGAAGGCGGGAGCGGGGGGCAGGATCCGGCCGCTCATGACGATCTTCCGCAGCCGCTCGGAAGGCTCGGAAGAAATATCCATCTGGAACCACCAGCTCATCCGATATGCGGGTTATCCTTCGCCGGACGGCTCTTCGCCGCGCCGCGGCGATCCGGCATCCGATGAGTTTACGTCCATATGCCTGCGGCTCGGGTGGAAAGGAACCGGAGGCGACTACGACGTGCTGCCGCTCGTCATCGGCATCGGAGCCAGGGAGCCGAAGCTGGTTGAGATTCCGCCTCATCTGATTCAGGAAGTCGAGATCCGGCATCCCGACACGCCCGCCCTGGATCGTCTCGGCCTCAGATGGTACGCCGTGCCGGTCATATCCGACATGAGCCTGGAGATCGGCGGCATCCATTATCCGGCCGCTCCGTTCAACGGCTGGTATATGGAAACGGAGATCGGCGCCCGCAATTTCGCGGACGCCGGCCGGTACGACAGGCTTCCCGACGTTGCCGACGCCCTCGGCCTCGACCGCAGCAGCAACACGATGCTGTGGAAGGACCGGGCGCTGGTGGAGCTGAACCTGGCTGTCCTTCATTCCTTCAAGCGGGCCGGAGTCAGCATCGTGGACCATCATACGGCGGCGGATCAATTCATGCGCTTCCAGCAGCAGGAGCGGGAACAGGGCAGAGACGTGTCCGCGCGCTGGAGCTGGCTCATCCCGCCGGTATCCCCGGCGGCTACTGCGGTATGGCATGACAGCGCCATGCAGGAATACGATTTCAGCCCAAGCCTGAATTATCAGCCTCCGGCATGGGCACGCGCAGCCTGTGCTGCTCCCCGCCCGGCTCCGCCTGAATCTTCCGGAGCCGCGCAGCGGCCTGTCTTCGCCGAGACGGCAGGAATCAGGAGCGGCTGTCCCTTTCACGCGAGCCGCGGCAGCTAAGATGCCGGCAGGCTACCAAGCCGACCCAAGCAACCGGGTCGGCTTTTTGCCGTGCTCGTACATAGAAAAGCCGCCGCTCGCGCCGATGGGCCGGCCGGCAATCCGGCGGCTGTCGGGGGATTCAGGGAAGGCGGCGATGCATGCCGGACCCGTCCTCAGGCCGGAATTCCTCCATGGCAACGCTCCGGCCGATCCCGGCATAGTTGACGAGGACATCATTGAAGCTCACCTCTCCTTTGCGGCTTCTCAGCTCGGCATCCAGTCCGGCGGACAGCTTTTGTCCCGCCTTTTTTTTGCCATGGGCTTGCATTGAGTAGGCTGCTCTGCAACTTGTCATGCTTGCATTGAATAGGCTGCTCTGCAATTGCCATAGGAGTGCCGCTTCAGGTCTTGCCGTTTCCAGCCGCCCCTGGGTTATCCGGAAGATGGGAATAAAATGAACCTCTCAAGCAGATGTTATCTTTATCCAGTCGGCCAAATAATGCAGGCAAGTTCATGAAGGCTTGCTAACCAGGGGTTGAAGCGAAATGAAGGGATGGGCCAAGCTTAAAAAATATGTCGTCGCAGATCTGTCGACGGAGCCTCCGGAATCCTTCTCTCTAGGAAACTGGGAGGCGGACGGCGCTGCTCGAGCCGAGAATACGCCTGTTATCGACGCGCTTCCCCATGTCCCGCCGCTGCTGGACGGGGAAGGCAATCCTTTGCGGCTTCAAGATAAGCTGGAGGAGAACATTTCGTGGCTGAAGAAGCATTTTTCCTATCCGCAGAACAGCGGACTCATCTTCCATTCCATCTCTTTGGGCAAGCATTCGAGACCGGTCATCGTCGTCTACCTCGACAGCCTGATCGAATGGCAGCATCTGAGCCGGACGGTCATAACGCCGCTGCTGGAAGCCGACCTTCCGGATGAGAGCCGGCTGGAAATTTCGGACATGGCCTCTTCCGTTTTTACGAACGGACAAATGGAATCCTCCTGCTTCATGGGAGACATCGCGAACGCCATCGTCATCGGCTCGGCGGTCGTCATCATCGACGGCGTCGACTCGGCGGGCATCCTGGATGTCGAGGGCATGGAGAAGCGGGCGCTGGAG
>NZ_CBRA020000147.1:0-9288 GCF_000469945.2 Paenibacillus sp. P22
CGCAGTCGCGGCCGCATCCCGGCGCTGGCGCGCCGACTTGCGGAAGAACAGCAGCTCGTAGATGCACGGCACGATAATCAGCGTGAGCACAGTCGCCACGATCAAGCCGCCGATGACGACGATGGCGAGGCTCTGCGACACGATGCTGCCGCTTTCCGAGGAGCCGAACACAAGCGGGAGCATGGCGCAGACGGTGGCGACGGCCGTCATCAGAATCGGCCTCATGCGGGTTCCCGCCGCCTCAAGCAGCGCTTCCCGGATGGTCATGCGCTCTTCGTTCTGCTTGACGCGGTCGATGAGCACGATCGCGTTGGTGACGACGATGCCGATCAGCATGAGCGCCCCGAACATCGCCGTGAAGTCCGGCGTCACCTGCGTGACGATCAGGCCCAGCACCGCGCCGATTGCGGCCAGAGGCAGCGTGAACATGATGGCGAGCGGCGCCCGCAGCGTCTTGAACGTCAGCACCATGATGAGGTACACGATTCCGATGGAGACGAGCGCGATCATGCCGAGATCCGCGAAATCCTGCGACTGGTCGCTGGAGGCTCCGCCGACGAGAACCTTGACTCCGGCCGGAGCCTTCACTTCCTCGGCTGCCTTCTTGATGTCGGCTCCGACGATCGAGAGGCGGCTCGGCTCCGCCGATGCGGTTATTCTCACATAAGGCTTGCCGTCCTTAAGATAGGATACGGCCGCCTTCTCTTCTTTCTTCCACTGGGCGACGGCCGACACTTGCTTCGGCCCCGCATCCGTCATCACGGTCAGGCCCGGCAGGTCGGAAGCCTTTTCCGGCTTCAGCATCGGCTCCAGAATGACCGGTGTCTGCCTGCCGTCCGCTTCGGTCAGCTGGCCGACCGGAACCGGGTTCAGCATGCCTTGCAGCTGCTGGGCGATCTCCGCCGCCTTGGCCTGCGCCGGATCGACCTCCAGCGTATAGACCTGCTTGCGTTCCTGCTGGTTGCTCTCGACCTTGAGCACGTCCTTGACGGGCTTGATCCGGGCCATCACCTCGTCCGCCGTTTTCGACACGGCTGCGAGATCGGAGCCGGCGACGTCGACGAATACCTGCGACCCCCCGCCTCCGGACATCAAGCTCATCGCCGAAGCGGTCAATTCCGCATCCGGGTAGTCGGACTGCTTTGATTTGATCGACTCGATGACGGCTTCGGCATCCGCGCCTTTTTTCATGCCGAGCAGGAAGGTGACCTGCGTCGGGGAGGAGATTTCTCCGAATCTGGCTCCGTCCGAGCTGTTGCCTGCCGACATATAAACCCATTCCTGGCCGTCCAAGCCTCTCAGGAAGGTCTCCATCTTTTTGCCTTCCTCCAGCAGATGCGCCTGGGTCGCGTCGGCCTTGAACGCAAGCGTAATGCTGACGTTGGAAGCGTCCGAGGAATCGATCGCCCCTTTCGGCATGGCCGCATACGCGCCGATCGAGCCGGCAAGAAGAATGACGGCAGCCGTCAGCGGCACCCATTTTCGGCGCAGGTTCCACTCCAGAATCTTCTGGAAGCGGCGCGACGGCGCATGCTCGGCAATCCGTACATTGCGGAACATGCGGGAGCTCATGAGCGGAATGACCGTCAGCGCTACAAGCAGCGACGACAGCAGGGAATAGGTGACCGTCAAGGCGAACGGCAGCAGGAACGACTGCAGCGAACCGCGCAGCAGGCCCATCGGCAGGAACACGGCGACAGTGGTCAGCGTGGATGCCGTGATGGCCGTGCCGACCTCCCGCGTCGCATCGATGACCAGCTTCGGCGAGAACGGCTCCTTCTGCAGCCTTCGGAATATATTTTCGATAACGACGATGCTGTCGTCCACCAGCCGTCCGACGGCAACGGCGACGCCGCCGAGCGTAAGGATGTTGAGCGTGACGCCGGAGGCGTCGAGCAGGTACAGAGTCAACCCGAGCGACAGCGGAATGGATACGATCGTAACCAGCGTCGCCCGGAAGTTGCGCATGAAGACGAGAATGACGATCGTCGCGAACAAAGCGCCCATCAGCACCTCCCGCATCATGCTGTTCACGGAATGAACGACCTGCTCGGAGGTGCTCATGAGCACTCTCAGCTGCACGCCCGGAATCTCCTTGCTGAGCTGCTCCGATTTCTGCTCGACCTGCTTGCCGACATCGACCGCATTCGCTCCCGCGGCCTTGGTGAAGGTAAGCACCATCGCATCCTTGCCGTCGATGCGGCTTATATTCTCTCTGCCGCTCTCCCGCTCGACGGATGCCACCTCGCCAAGAGCGACGCCGGCCGCCACCGGCAGCTTCTTCAGCGCCGCCTCGTCATGCAGGACGGAGCTGACGTTCAGGTTGACCGCCGCTCCGTCCAGTATGCCCGAACCGACCGAGGCGGAGGCGGAGCGGCCGTTCATGACCGCATAGAGCGCCTGCAGGGGAACGCCTTTCTCCTGCAGTTTCGCCGCATCCGGCACGATCCGGATTTGCGGCTGCGGCCTGCCCGACACCGTTACCGAGCCGATGCCGTCGATGGATTGGAACGATTCCATGATTTCCTTCTGAGCCTGCTCCTGATGCGCCGCATCCAGGCTGTCGCCGTAGGTGAGCGTCACCCAGCTGATGGGAATCATCGACGTGTTGAGCTGGACGACATACGGCGCGCCGACCCGCTCCGGCAGCGGCACGGCGGCGATCGCCCGGTCGACATCGATCTTCGCCTGCTTCATGTCGGTCGACGAATCGAACGACAGATTGATTTGCGAATAGCTGTCTCCGGAAGAAGCGAACGAAGCGGTCTTCCCTTTGATGCCCGCCGTCGCCTCCTCCATCGGTTTGGTCACCAGCGTCTCCATGGAAGCCGCGTCATAACCGGGACCGATCGCGGTAATGGTCACTTGCGGATTGTCCGCCTCCGGCAAAAACTCCATCGGCAGCTTCGAGTAGCTGAATACGCCGAGTCCCAATACCAAAATCACACACAAAATAACAGCAGCCTTGTTGCGGAAAGCCCCTTCGATCAACGACCTCATCCCTTGAATCCTCTCCTCATCCGAATTTCCCTGTCTCTTTATGAAAGCCAGTTTCTAGCATACCCGCCGGAAGAGAGGGCGGGAAACGGCTTGGGAACGGTCTTGAGTCCGGGCTGAAGGAGGGCGGGGCATCGGTCTGGAGGCGGAGGCCGGCAACGGGGACAGCAACCCGAAGGGCTTTTCAGCGTCTTCATATAGAAGTTCTCAGCCGATAGATGAGGCGGCGGCAAGCTTGGCGGCGGCTGCCAAGGAACGACGGCTGAACGGTATACAAACGGGGAGAGATGATTCTGAGGATCGAGCAGGTATGGGAGACGGATTTGAACAAGGAGATGACGGCAGCCATTCAAGGGCTGCTTTTGCAGAGCTTCCCGGATATCTATCCGAAGGACCGTATTTTTTTCAAGCAGCTGCCCCATTTTCGGTTTTTGGCTTATGACTCGGAAAACAGGCTGATTGGACATGCCGCGGCAGACTACCGAATGATGAATGCCGGCGGAAAGCCCGTTCGCGTCCTGGGCGTCATCGACCTGTGCGTCGAAGCTTCCTCGCGCTTGCGGGGAGTCGGGTCAGCCCTGCTGGCCGCAATGGATCGTTTTTGCGAAGGAAGAGCGATCGACTTCATTCTTCTGTTCGCGGATGACAGGACCCTGTATTTGAAAAACGGCTACCATCCTGTTCAAGCCAAATGCAAATGGATGAAAGTCAATCACGAGACATTGAGCACCGCCGGCATCGGATCGGAGGACATGGACGCCCTGATGGTCAAGCAGGTCGGACCCGACCGCTGGAATGAAGGCGAACTCGATTTTCTTGGTTATCTCTATTGAAGAGGTTTAGTGCATGAGCTTAGGAGAATCCTCCTCCGCCTGTCGCATGCGGCTGCGCAGTGGACCGGACTGCTGGCCGCTGATTGAATGGAGCCGGAATCAGGTTCGACATCGATGGAATGATGCCATCCATACCCAAAAAAGGAGACCTGCCCCCTCTCGGGAACAAGTCTCCTATTTCATTTCCCCTATTTTTCATGCTCTACAATTCGTAAGCAGACCATACGATCACCTCTGGACAGCTGCCTTGCCTCTACTTCCAAATCTCATCCGCGATCTCCTTGATCAGCGCCAGCTTGCTCCATTGCTGCTCCTCGGTCAGGATATTGCCCTCTTCCGTGGAGGCGAAGCCGCACTGCGGGCTCAGGCAGATCCGGTTGATGTCGACGTATTGCCCGGCTTCCCGGATGCGCTCGAGAATGGCTTCCTTATCCTCGAGCTCGCCGTTTTTGGAAGAGAACAGCCCCAGCACGATCTGTCCTTCTCCAATATGGCGCAACGGCTCGAAGCCGCCCGCGCGGTCCGTGTCGAACTCCAGGTAATAACCGTCCAGCGAGCCGATGGCAGCCAGCTGCTCGGCTACCGGCTCGTACCCTCCGGCGCCCGCCCAGGTGGAGGCGTAATTGCCGCGGCATACATGCGTCGTCACGGCCAGATCCCCCGGCAGATCGGCGATTGCGGCGCCGTTCACCTGCGCGTAGAGCTTGGCCAGATCATCCAGATCGGCGCCTGCGGCCTTGAGCCCGTCGCGGAACTTCGGATCGCACAGCATGCCCCAGGTGCAGTCGTCGAGCTGGATGCTGCGGCAGCCGGCGTCGTAGAAGGCCAGGATCGCGTCGCGGTAAGCGCGGGATACGTCCGAAGCCAAGTCATGGATAGAGGCATAGACGGCATCCGTGCCGGCTTTGTTCTCCGGACGGAGCAGCTCCGCCAGCAGCTGTGCCGGCGCCGGGATCGTCTGGCGCGCGACGGCATTCGTGCCCGCTGCGGCCAGCAGGAACCGGAAGTCCTCGATGAACGGATGGCTGCCGAAGGAGATCCGGCCGGTCAGCCTGGCCGTCTCGGCGCGCGTTTCCACGCCTTCGAACAGATAGCCCTGCGGCACGGCCGCTTTTTCCACCCCGTCCAAATGCCACATGAAGTCGAGATGCCACCAGGACCGGCGGAACTCCCCGTCGGTTACGGCCTTCAATCCGACCTGCTTCTGCTTGGCGACCAGGGCCAGGATCTCCCGGTCCTCGATCGTGCGCAGCTCCTCGGCGCCGAGCTCTCCGGCTTCATGGCGGCGGCGCGCTTCCTTCAATGCCTCGGGGCGGAGGAAGCTTCCCACCATGTCGAAGCGGTAGGGAGTCGTATGGCGGGCATGGGGATGGGTGGAAATCGTTTGGCACATGGAAATCATCTCTCCTTCGGACCTGCGTCTCTTGGTTGGTAAAGGAAAGATACCATGCCGGAGCCGTTATCAAGTAACTCCCATATTCTATAGCCAGTTATGCCTCTCAGCTATATCAACCGCCTATGACCTCATGCAAGGCCTCTACGTAAGCGGCTCCCAGCTTGGAAAGGGCGATATGCCGGTGGCTGATCCAGCCGACCTCGATCGTCTCCTCGCATTCGAGAGGCACGGGAATGATCTCGTTGCCGTTGAGATCGGCGCTCAGCACGCCCGTCGAAATCGTATAGCCGTTCAGGCCGATCAGCAGATTGAACAGCGTGGCCCTGTCGTTGACCCGGATGCTCTTTGGATGCGAGAGCGTGCTGAGAATCTCCTCCGAGAAGTGGAACGAGTTGTACTCCCCTTGGTCGAAGGAGAGGTACGGATAGTGCTGAAGATCCTCGATCGTGACGCTGGCCTGCTTGGCAAGCGGATTGCGGATGCTGATGAACACATGGGGCTGCGCCGTGAACAAGGTCCGGAATTCCAGATTGGCCGATGACAGCAGCTTCTGGATGACCTGGGCATTGAATTCATTGCGGTACAGGATGCCGATCTCGCTGCGCTGGGTGCGCACGTCCTCGATGATTTCATGCGTCTTCGTCTCTCGAAGAGCGAGCTCGTATTCCTCCTGCCCGTACTCCTGCACGAGCTGCACGAAAGCATTCACCGCAAAGGCATAGTGCTGGGTCGAGACGGAAAAATGCTGCGGCGACGGCTTGCCGCTGAGGTAGCGGCTCTCCAGAAGCTCCGCCTGCTCGATGACCTGCCGGGCATAGGCGAGGAATTCGGCTCCCTGGGCGGACAAGATGATTCCCTTGTTGGTGCGCCGGAAGATCGTAATCTGCAATTCGTTCTCCAGCTCCTGGATCGCCTTGGACAGGCTCGGCTGCGAGATGAACAGCCGCTTGGCCGCCTCGTTCATCGATCCGCGGACCGCAACTTCAATGACATATTTGAGCTGCTGTAGCGTCATGGACTTCCCCCTTCTCCTCTTCACACTTATGGAAATAAAAAGTATTACCAGGCATGTCTTGATTCCGGCTATCTTCAGCCCCTATTTCGGCTATCCTCAACCATGCGGCCAATCCTCGGCCTTGGCGGGCTTCACCCATGCGTCCTTATAACTGACCTTTCCCCAGGCGTTCAAGGCATTCACGCCCAGCCGCCGGTCCAGGCTGGCGGTGTGCTTGGAGTGGAAGAGGAACAGCAGGAACCGCTCCGAGCTCAGCCTTCGCTCCCAGCTTCTCAGCTGCGCGATCCGCCGCTCCGCGCTGATCTCGGACATGCAGGCATCCATCGCCTTTTCGTTCTCGGCCCGCAGGGA
The DNA here is from genome assembly GCF_000469945.2 of Paenibacillus sp. P22. Taxonomy (NCBI): domain Bacteria; kingdom Bacillati; phylum Bacillota; class Bacilli; order Caryophanales; family Paenibacillaceae; genus Paenibacillus; species Paenibacillus sp. P22. Next base: position 6,593 of record NZ_CBRA020000147.1, read on the forward strand.
CGGACTCAGCAGGTTCGGAATGAAGCTTCTCGTCATCCGGTACATTTCAATCAAGGTCAGATCCGGCTGCTCGCCGAGCACCTCTCCCGCCACGACCAGATCGGCTTCGGCCAGGACAGCGGGATCCGACAGCTGCTCGATCGGGATGGATACGATCTCCAGCACGATGCCGATTTCTCCGCAGCGGTCCCGAATCCAGGCCGCATTCCGTTCATTGTCCGGCATGGCATACGTGAACAGCCGCAGCGTCTCCCCGCGGTAAGAGGAGCGGCGAAGCAGTCCCTCCGCTTTGCCGCTCCTGGCCGCCGGGTCGGAATCCATGGCATGTTGATTGGAGTCCCCCGTCGCGGAGCCTTCCGGAAAGAAGCTTCCGGAAGGCATTCCACGCACTCCCCCCAGCTCCTCGACCATAGCTTGCCGGTCCAGAGCGGCATCGACAGCCTCGCGGAAGATGGGGTCCTGCATCGGTCCGGCCTTGTTGAGGTTGAACGCCGCATACGTGCTGCCCGCTTCGAGGCGGCTGAGCGCCTTCTCCCCCTCGCTGCCGATGCCCGTCTCCAAATAGAGCAATTGGGATCCGGCCAGCTTCTCCGCATGCTCGAGAATGCCATCATAATCCGTCCATACCCACATCTCGATCCGGTCCAGATGGGGCCTCCCGAGAAAATAGCGGTCATGCGCCTCCAAGGCGAGCATCGACTCGTCATTGCCCGTCACGCGGAACGCCCCGGTTCCGACCGGCAGGCGGGCGAACGTCTCCTCGTTCAAATCCGAGGGCACGACTGAATACCGCTCCAGGCAGAGGGCATGCATGAGCAGGGCGGCGGGCCGGCCGAAGCCAAGCTCCAGGCTGTAGTCGTCCAGAACACGGATCTCCTGCAGATCCCGCAGGACGAAGTCCTCCCCGTTCAGCCGCAGAATGCGCCGGAACGTAAATGCCGCATCCTCGGCGGTCAACAGCTTGCCGTGATGGAACCTCACTCCCTTGCGCAGGTAAAGCCGCCAGCGCCTTGCTTGTCCGTCCCGTTCCCAGGCGTGGGCCAAAGCAGGCCTCAGCCCGCCTCTATCCGGATCGTACGCGCATAGCGTATCGAAGATTTGAGCGACCCAGTGCGCCTCGGTGCGCCGCATGACCATAGCCGGATCAAGAGCCGGTACCGGCCGATAAAAAGGGAAGCGCAGCACATCCCGGCCTGCATCCGGACGATGCACGCCGAATTGCCCGCTCAGCCATTCCCCGAAGGCAAAGTTCAGAGCGTCATCGCCCAACGGCTCCAGCAGCCTGCGGGCTTCGGCCAGCTTGCCCGCTGAAGCCAGGCGGCGGGCCTTGTCCAGCATCGGCTCCCGAAGGGAAGCCCGGAAGGTGAGGCGGGAGCGGTTGCCCCGTCCTCTGCCCGGCTCCCACGTCAGCAGCCCTCTCTCCTGCATAGACGCCAGCTGCAGCTGGGCATTGCGCCTCGTGCAGGCCAGCGCCTCGCACACCTGATCCATCGGCAGCTCGAAGGCCGTACCCTCCGGAACGGAAGCATGCCGTTCTCTCAGTTTGTAATAGTACCATTCCGCTTCCATTCCACAGGCTCCCTCCACAGGGCGGACTTTCGCCCGAAAAGGCGAACGGCGCCGCGATATCTTTCGCTTTTTGGCTTCGCATAGGCCGATTATACTGATGCTGCAAGCCTGCCCAAGCCATTCGGCAAACCGAAAGCAAGCAAGGAGCTTGCGACTCGAGAAGAAAAGATCGTACTCGTATGATATCCTTTCTGTTCTCATAAACCAAGGAGAATGCCGTTATGCCGCCCGATGACCGACCGACTTCCCCAGCGGCTCCGCATCCTGTCTCCGCCGCCGCAGACTCTCATCCGAACCGCCTCCGGCCCGCTCTGTGGAGGAGCCGCCCGTTCATGCTGCTGCTGGCCTCCGGCTTCGTGCTGGCGCTCGGCGGCAAGCTCTATGAGCTGACGCTGCCGCTGCTCCTCTACGACCTCACGCATTCCGCGGTCGCGATGTCGGCGATGCGCAGCATCGAATTTCTGCCCAATCTGCTGCTTGCCGTATTCATCGGCGTCCTGGTCGACCGTTCCCGCAAGAAACGCTGGACGATCCTGTCGGTCTTCTTCCAGATCGCCGTGCTGGCCGGCCTGTACCTGTGGACCGAGAAGGGGCCTGGCGCATCCTCCCTATATGCCTGCTATATCGGCGGCTTTCTGCTGATGACATTCGGTTATGCCTATAACAACGCGCGGGTAGCACTGGTCAAGCAATGCCTCCCGGCCGGCCTGCTCGCGCCAGCCAACGCCTCCTACTCGTTCATGACGACGCTGATCGGCATCGGAGGCCCGGCGCTGACCGGGCTGATCCTCTCCTTCTCGAACCTGCAGGACGGCCTGCTTCTGACGGCGGCCGCTTACATCCCCGCCCTGCTGCTGCTCTCGCTGCTTCCGGCCGATGACCGCTCGCCGCGTCCGAAGCCGGCCGGCTGGAGCCGGGAGCTCGGCGAGGCGCGGCGGGAGCTGATGCGCAACCGCGCGCTGTGGCAGATTACGCTGCTCGTCGTCTTCATGAACGCCGCATCGGGCATGGTGGATGCGACGGTGATCTTCACCGCCAAGGACCGTCTCGCCCTGAGCTCCGGCATGCTGGGCCTCGTGCTCTCCGCCGCCGGCGCCGGCGGACTGGCMGGCAGCCTGCTGCTGCCG
>NZ_CBRA020000148.1:0-17580 GCF_000469945.2 Paenibacillus sp. P22
GGCTCGGGTCATCCGTTCGTGGCTGATTGGWCCGATAGGGAGGGGCGCGCCGGCTCATCTCCTTGCTTGCACTTGAAGAAGGCTTGCCTTTACAGCCGTGCTATCCCTAAGGAAGGGCAGCCGCAAAGGAGGCGGGCACCTGTCCGCAAGGATAGAGCCGGAGCAGGGCGTCTGCCCGCAAGGATAGAGCCGGAACCGTGCTTGGGAAATATAGGGTATAATAAACGCATACATAGCTTCGGAGGTGCATCACGGCATATGGAGAAAGTACTGTCATCGCTGTCCAAGTACCGCATCTCGGCCGGGGTCGCCCTGCTGATGATGCTCGTCGAGCTGGCGGTGGAGCTGTCCCAGCCTTTTATCATCGCGAAGATTATCGATGAAGGCATCGCCCATAAAAATCTGCAGGTCGTCTGGCTGTGGGGGGGCGTGCTCGCTGGAGGGGCGCTGATCGCCTTCGCGGCGGGGATATGCAGCTCCTTCTACGCTTCGTACGCAAGCCAGGGATTCGGCTACGATCTGCGAGAGCGGCTGTACGGCAAAGTGCAGTCGTTCACCTACGAGGTGTTCAACCGGTTTGCGGCGTCGAGCCTGATCACGCGCCTGACGGGAGACGTCAGCCAGGTTCAGGATACGGTTTTCATGGCGCTCCGCTTCATGACGAGAATCCCGCTTGTGGTCGCGGGAAGCGTCCTGATGGCGCTCATCGTCAACTTCCGCCTGGGTCTTATGCTGGCGGCGACGCTGCCGCTGCTGCTGCTTTTCGTCGGCTGGATGATCGGCCGGGCGTCTTCCGTATTCCAGACGGTGCAGCGCCGTCTCGACAAGGTCAACGCCGTCATTCAGGAGAACTTGACCGGCATCCGGCTTATCCGCGTTTTTGTCCGCATGGGCTATGAAGTCAAGCGCTTCGGGGAAGCCGGCGCCGAGCTGATGAAGGGCACCGTACGCGCCTTGCGCCTGACGGAAACGACCCAACCGTTCATCATGCTCATCGTCAACGCCGCCATTATCGCCATTCTCTGGTACGGCCGGCTCGATATCGCATCCGGATCGGCGACGGAGGGCCAGACGGTCGCGGTCATCAACTATGCGCTGCGGACGATCGGCGCGATGAGCATGCTGGCATGGATCGCCGCGATGTTCTCCCGGGCCGGCGCATCGTCCCGACGGATCAGTGAAGTGCTGAACGCGGACCGTTCGGATGCACAGGCGGCTTCCGGAACGAAGCCGCTTGCGGGCTCGGATGTCGAATTCCGCTCGGTAGGCTTCACCTACCCGGAGAGCAGCATCTCGATCCTGGACAACATCAGCTTCCATGCGCGCGCGGGGCAGCGAGTCGCGATCATGGGGGCGACGGGATCCGGCAAGTCCTCGCTCGTGCAGCTGATTCTGCGCCTGTATGAGCCGACCGATGGCGTGATCGCGGTCGGAGGCACCGATCTTCGGGAGCTTGATGTCAAGGCGCTGCGCCAGGCGATCGGTTATGTCCCGCAGGACGTGACGCTGTTCTCCGGCACGGTCAGCGAAAATATATCTTGGGGCAACGAGCATGCGACGGAGGAGCAGATCGCGGCCGCAGCGAAGGCGGCTCAGCTGCATGAGACGATCATGCGCCTGCCGGACGGATACGGAACGATGCTCGGCCAGCGCGGCGTGAACCTCTCCGGCGGCCAGAAGCAGCGCCTCTCCATCGCCAGGGCGCTCGTCAGGGAGCCGAAGATCCTTATTCTCGACGACAGCACCAGCGCCCTGGACTTGAAGACCGAAGCCCTCTTGCTGCAGGAGCTGGAAGACATGAGCTGCACGACATTCCTGATTACGCAGAAAATAAGCTCGACCGTTTCGGCGGATCTGATCCTGCTGCTGGAGGACGGCCGTCTGACGGCAGCTGGGCGCCATGACCAGCTGCTGGCCGGTTCGGAGCTGTACCGGCGCATCTATGAATCGCAATACGGGGAGGAGGCGCGGCATGCTTAAGCAATGGCTCGAACCGCTGAGAGTTCCGCGCCCCGAGCCGGATCCTTCGCTTCCGCCTGCGGGCGCCCGCGGCGGCAAGCCGAAGGCGAAGGCCAAGGACTGGACCGGCACGCTGAGGCGGGTGTGGGGATATCTGGCGAAGCGCAAGGTGAAGCTGACGATCGTGCTGATGCTTGTAGCGGTCAGCTCCGCGCTTGCCTTGCTCGGCCCGTACATGATCGGGCGCGCCGTCGACCTTTATCTCAAGGAAGGCAGTCAGACCGAAGGATGGGGCTTGTTCCTCGCCGGGCTCGGCATCGTCTACGTACTCTCTTCGGTGACGTCCTGGACCCACAACGTGTGGATGATCACGATCTCCCAGGAGACGGTATTCCGGCTGCGCAGCGACCTGTTCGCCCACCTGCACCGGCTGCCCATTCCGTTCTACGGGAAGCGTCAGCAGGGCGAGATCATGAGCCGCCTGACGAACGATATCGAAAATGTCAGCTCCACCCTCAACAGCTCCGCGATCCAGATCTTCTCCAGCATGCTGACGCTGCTCGGAACGGTGAGCGTCATGCTGTGGCTCAGTCCGCTGCTGACGCTGCTGACCTTTGTCGTCGTGCCGCTGATGGTGGTCGGCATGCGATGGATCACGAAGCGGACCGGCCCGCTGTTCAAGGCCCGCCAGCGCAATCTCGGCGAGCTGAACGGCTACATCGAGGAGACACTGTCCGGCCAGCGCGTCATTACGGCCTTCTCCCGCGAAGAGCAGGTCAAGGAGGCGTTCCGCGAGCTCAACGAGCGGATCCAGCTGTCCGGATTCTGGGCGCAGACGATCTCGGGCTTCATCCCCAAGGTCATGAACAGCCTGAACAACCTGAGCTTCGCGATCGTGGCGGGAGTCGGCGGAATTCTGGCTGTACGCGGCGCCATTACGGTCGGCACGATCATCGTGTTCGCCGAGTATGCGCGCCAGTTCACCCGTCCGCTGAATGACCTGGCGAACCAGTGGAATACGCTGCTGTCGGCCATCGCAGGAGCCGAGCGGGTCTTCGAGGTGCTCGACGAGGAGCCGGAGGAGCGGGAGGACAGCAAGGCCGAGCGGCTGGACAAGGTCGAAGGAGCGGTGCGCTTCGAGCATGTATCCTTCGGCTACGAGGAAGGCCGCGAGACGCTGACGGGCATCGACTTCGAAGCCCGGCCCGGCGAGATGATCGCCCTTGTCGGGCCTACGGGAGCGGGCAAAACGACGGTCATCAGCCTGCTCTCGCGCTTCTACGAGCCGACCTCCGGCCGAATTACGCTCGACGGCAAGGATTTGGCCGGCATCCGCCGGGACAGCCTGCGCTCCCGCATGGCTTTCGTGCTGCAGGACTCGTTCCTGTTCGAAGGGACGATACGGGAGAACATCCGCTACGGAAGGCTCGATGCGACGGACGAGGAAGTGGAGGAGGCGGCCAAGCTTGCCAACGCGCATTCCTTTATCGTACGGCTCAAGGACGGCTACGGCAAAATGCTGAGCGCGGACGGCAGCGGCATCAGCAGCGGTCAGAAGCAGCTGCTCGCGATTGCAAGGGCCATTCTCGCCGATCCTTCCATGCTCGTGCTCGACGAGGCGACGAGCAGCATCGATACCGTGACCGAGATCAAAATCCAGGAGGGGCTGCAGCGGCTCATGAAGGGCAGGACAAGCTTCGTCATCGCCCATCGGCTCGGAACGATCCGCAGCGCGGACAAGATTCTGGTGCTGAGGGACGGCAGGCTGGAGGAGCAGGGCACCCATGAGGAGCTGCTGCGCCGCGGCGGCTTCTACAGCGAGCTTTACGGCTCCGGCAAAGGCGTTCCAGGAGGCGCTCAAGAGAATCCTGTGGCTGCCTTGCAGCAGCGCTAACAAGCCATGAAACTCTAGTCGCAAATTACGCAGGTTCAGAAGCTGAAATCGCGCCCCTTGACCGAAGATATGGAGCAGCCGATTTAAACGACCAGCGTCTTCAGGGACAGGTTGAAACACGAATATTCCGCCAAAATGAGTACCCTGAAGGGTGCTCATTTTTAGTTTGAAATGATGCGTGCCAATACTGCGGTTACATTGCAACATTCCAGCAGACAGAAATCTGCCGCTGGCGTCTCAACCTTCAAAAAGGGAGGGGGAGCCGGAAGATGCGGCGGATATCGCCGCCTTTCTTGCCACATCGGACAGCCGGTAGGTAACCGGCCAATGGATACATGCAAGCGGCAGAGCGCCGGCAAATGGGGGTTGGGCTTTTCCTCGTCGATTTCATCAAAAAGGCATCACGGGAACGAGTCTTGCGTTCGGAATTGAAAAGGTCGATGATCGGCAAGAAAGAGACGGAAAAGAGATGAGGACGAGACGAGAAAGAGACGAAAATGAGACGAGAAGGAGACGAAAATGAGACAAGAAAGAGACGAAAATGAGACGAGAAGGAGAAAGTTCAGCCTTTAAAATGGGAAAACAGAAAAATATAGGAACCTTTGCTGCAAACCGGTCGTTGGAGGGGTAAGAGGAAAGAGGAGGCGATCTGCGATGCGTGAATACAGGCTATTAGACGACAGTATTCTGATGACCGACGGTGCAGGCCTATGGTTGAAGAGGCTGGGCAGGGAGCCGGAGCCGGTGACGGCGGATGACATCATGCCGGATCTGCTTGAGCTGCTGGAAGCACAGAGGATCGCCAAGGTGGCCAAGCTGCAGATGGAGCTGGCTCATGCCCTGGACGAATCGATGAAGCTGGGAGCTGAAGAGGAAGCGAAGACGGTTCTGGAAGCATACCGGCCGGTCCTGGAGGAGCGGGGTTCGATTCAATAACCTTTTTTTAAACGATGAAAAGACGATCCGGGGAAAGGGGAGTCCCGGACCGTCTTTTTCTATGCGTGGCAGAGGAATCTTGCGCCTTGCTCCGAATCGCGATTCATCCAGAATGGCGTTATACCAAGAAGCTGCAGCCGTACATGCCTCGCTTAGACGGTCGGATCGGCTTGCTGGCCCTGCTCAGCCATGGCGGCCATATCCATATGGAATACTTCCCATAAATGTCCGTCGACATCCTCGAAGCTTCGAGTATACATGAAGCCATGATCGGAGGCATCGACCGTCGCTTTGGCGCCGGCTTTCAGGGCGGTCTCGAAAATCTCGTCCACCTTGGCCCGGCTGTCCGCCGTTATGGAGATGATCGCCTCTGCGGTGCGGGAAGCATCCGCGATCTCTTTGTTGACGAACTTGCTGAAGAAGGGCTCGGTCAGCAGCATGACGAAAATCTGCTCGCTTACGATCATGCAGGCGGCGTCGCTGTTCGTCATGTCCAGGTTGAAGCCGAAGCCGACTTCACGGAAGAATGCCATTGACTTGTCCAGGTCTTTTACGGGAAGATTGACAAAGATCATGCTCGATGTAAGAGACATCATTGATCACCTCATCCTTGGATTTGACTCCAGTATATCTTTTTTGCCTGAGTGCTGTTTCTCATGGATTGCTATGATTCGCACCTGCGGCAAACCGGGCGGTCCGTCTGCTGCTGCGGCCGGCTTCTTTCGCATTCATGGGAGCAGGTTGCTTGACCGTCATGGCGAAGACCATCATCCAATCCTTTTAGAAAGCTGGGCGAGACCATGCTGCATCACTTGGAATTATATGTATCTGATTTGGAGGCTTCGGCCGGATTTTGGGGCTGGCTGCTTGGAGAGCTGGGCTACGAGCCCTACCAGCGCTGGGAGCAGGGACGAAGCTGGAAAAAAGACAGGTTCTACCTCGTTCTGGTGCAGGTGGAGGAGAAGCACCGCGACCCGGCCTACCACAGGCGCAAGGTAGGAATGAACCATGTGGCCTTCCACGCCTCTTCCCGCGAACAGGTCGACCGCCTTGCGACAGAACTGGCTGCCCGGGGGACGGTCATGCTCTATGGGGACCGCTATCCTTATGGCGGAGGCGAGGGGCATTACGCCTTGTTCTGCGAGGACCCGGACCGGATCAAGGTCGAGGTCGCGGCTCCGAACTGACGGGGGCGAAGGGAGCTGGCGTCTGAGCTGGAACTGATCTGCATCACCGTGTCTGATCAGGGCGACTGGATCTGATTTGCGCGTCGGGAAATCTCCGCTGGACGCCGAAACCGCTCGGGAGAGCGGTTTTTTTGCTGTCTGCAATAAAGGTGGAAAAAGGAGCCATGCTAAACGATGCTTATTTAAATGTTTACAGAAATTTATCTAAGTAGCAATAAAAATTCACCTGAAAATGACTATCCGAAAACATCTTCCTGATATATTCTATTTCTGCCGGGAGATTAACAGAATATTCCGGCTTAACCGGAAAGGGGATCATGATGAGGACGAATTCGGTATGGAAGAAAAGATTGCTGCATGCGGCGCTTGCCGCCGTTGTGCTGGTGCCGACCCAACTTACGGCTTGGGGCGGAGGCCAGGCGCATGCCGAGGGACCCGCCGATCCAGCGCCGTTCATCAAGGCCAAGGTCGTCAACGGCAACGCAGGGAAGAAAGTGCTGTTCGACAATTCGCATGCCCAGACGGCGGGCGCGGCGGACTGGGTCATCGACGGAGGCTTCTCGGACTTCGGCAACGCGCTGGCGACAGCCGGCTTCGATGTCCAGGAGCTCCGCAAGTCCACCCCGATCACTCTGGAAGATCTAAGCCCTTATAATGTCTTCGTTACCGCCGAGGCCAACGTTCCGTTCAAAACGAGCGAGCAGGCGGCCATGGCCCAGTACGTGCAGAACGGCGGCAGCATCTTCTTCATCGGCGACCACTACAACGCCGACCGCAACAAGAACCGCTGGGACGGCAGCGAGTCGTTCAACGGCTACCGCCGCGGAGCGTGGGACAACCCTGCGAAGGGAATGAGCGCCGAGGAAGCCGCATCTGCAGCCATGCAGGGCGTGCAAAGCTCCGACTGGCTGGCGGACAACTTCGGCGTGCGCTTCCGCTATAACGCGCTCGGAGACATCAACGCGAACAATATCGTCGCACCGGACCAGGCGTTCGGAATCACCCAAGGAGTGTCCTCGGTAGCGATGCATGCCGGCTCCACGCTGGCGATCATCGACCCGGCGAAAGCCAAAGGCATCGTCTATCTGCCCAAAACGAGCGCCAAGTGGGGCAGCGCCGTCGACCAAGGCGTTTACAACGGCGGAGGCATCGAAGAAGGCCCTTATGTGGCCGTCTCCAAAAAAGGCGCGGGCAAAGCCGCGTTCATCGGCGACTCCTCGCCGGTCGAGGACGCGACGCCGAAGTATCTGAGAGAGGATACGGGAGCGAAGAAAACGACCTACGACGGCTTCAAGGAAGTGGATGACGGCAAGCTGCTCGTCAACCTCGTGAACTGGCTTGCCGCTTCCGAAAGCTATACGAGCTTGTCCCAGGTATCCGGCCTGACGCTGGACAACCCGACGCCGCTGCTCGCCTTCGAAAATCCGGCGACCTCCACGGAGCCGCAGGCCGAGCCATGGGCAGCTCCGAACGCCGGCTACAAATGGTATGATTCCAGCACGTTCCGCGCCGGGTCCTACGGGGTGAAGAGCAGCCCGACGCCGACGCCGACGTCGACCGTATCCCCCGACACCGACGCCAGGCACGACGCCTACGCCTACTCCGGCGCCTGGCACGGTCGGCTACGACTTCGTCACGCAGGCGACGCTTCCGAACAACGGCAGCGAATTCCAGATTCGCGTGAATGCAAGCGGCCTGACGCCGAGCAGCACGTTAAGCGGTTATTCGCTGGGCATCTATCTGACGGCCAGCGGCACGCAGATCGCCCAGGTGCAGAACGATGACGGCACCTGGCCGAGCGCGTATGCATACAGCTCCGCGTTCAGCCTGACTGCGGACAGCACGGGCAGCGCCACCAAAGTGCTCCGTGTCCGCATCAAGTCCGGCTCCACAGGGGCGGCGAATCTGCGCTTGCGCCAGAACAGCGCCAATCTCAAGACCGTCGCGGTCACGCTCGCGAATGTCCAGCCCGAGCCGCTGCCGTCGCCGACTCCGGCGCCGACAGCGACTCCGACTCCGACCAAGACGCCGACCCCGACCGCTACGCCGACTCCCAAGCCGGCTAAAGTAACGCTGTCGGACGCAAGGATGCTGCCATCCGGCAGCGTCGTTTCCGTTGCAGGCGTCATCGTCAGCGAGCCGGGCATATACGGCGGCGGAGAATCCTTCTACTTGCAGGATAGTACAGCGGGCATCTACGTGTTCCAGAGCGAGCCCGGCTTCCATGCCGGCGACGTCGTGGAGCTGACGGCCGAGACGGCCGTCTACAACAGCGAGCTGGAGCTGGCCAACCCTGAATCCATCGTGAAGACTGGAACGCAGGAGCTGCCTTCGGCCGCCGCGGCCGACACCGTGACGGCAGCTAACCAGGGAACGCTGATCTCTATCGGCGAAGCGACGATCGCCAATCTGATGGCCGCCGCCCCTACGGGCTCGTTTGAATTCGATGCCGTGAAGGATGGGGCTTCCGTACGCGTGCGGGCTGATGTCCGGACCGGCCTCAGCCAGGACAGCTTCCCGTACCATAACGGAGACCGTGTCCTGCTGCAGGGCATCTCCTCCGTGTTCAAGGGCGCCTACCAGCTGAAGCTGCGCGGAGCTCAGGATATCGCCCTGCCGGCCGATACGGCCGCGCCGGCGACGACCGCTTCGCTTTCCGGCGAGCCGAATGCCGCAGGCTGGCATCAGGGAGACGTGATGGCCGTTCTCGAAGCGGCGGATGACCGTGCCGGCAGCCTGAAGACGTTCTACAGCCTCAATGGAGGCGGCGAGACCGCCTATGGAGCTCCTGTCCTGATTTCGAGCGAAGGCATGAATACACTGCGTTATTATTCCATCGACGCCGCCGGCAACAGGGAATCGGCCCAAGAGCTGACGGTCCGCATCGACAAGACCGTTCCGGACGCCGTTCTGACGCAATCGGGAGGTCCTGTCGCCGATGCGGCCTTCACGGATACGCTGAAGTTCGAGCTGCAGGCGTCGGATGCCCTCTCCGGCATCGTATCCTCCGAGCTGCTGCTGGACGGACAAGCGCTGGCCAGCGGAACAGAGCTGCTCGCTGCCGATCTGGGCCTCGGCGCGCATTCCGTACGCTATATCGTGAAGGACGCCGCCGGCAATACGGCCGAGCAGACGACCGCCTTCAACGTGACCGAGGGCGCTGCTTCCGCCAAGGGAGCTCCGGGAACCCCGGTGCTCAGCGACAACAACGGGCATGCCAACGGCTTGCGCGGCGGCAGCTACAAGGTGACGATGAACATGTGGTGGGGCAACAACGGCAGTATCTACAAGCTGTACGAGAACGGCAAGCTCATCCGTACCGTCGTGCTGACCGATGCAACGCCTTCCGCCCAATCGTCCGCGGCGGAAATCTCGGGAAAAACCAACGGCTCGTATGTCTACACCGCCGAGCTGATCAATGCCAAGGGAACGGCGCGCAGCGCTCCGCTGACCGTCCAGGTGACCGACGCGAATCCCGGCAAGCCGGTGCTCTCCCATGACAACTGGGACGGCGACGGAGCCTACCGCGTGACCGCCAATATGTGGTGGGGAACGAACGCAGCCGAGTATCGCCTGTATGAGAACGGCATGCTGATCGACACCAAGGCGCTGAAGGCGGCGACGCCGGCAGCGCAAGCCGCCTTCACCGACATTTCCGGCCGCGCCAAAGGCATGTATGTGTACCGCGCGGAGTTCGTCAACGCGGCGGGAGCCGCTTCCAGCGAGACGATCACCGTAACGGTCAACAGGTGACGATGCCGCTGCGGCCGGCTTCCATGCACGAGGATTGCTCCAGATCCCTTCGGGGATCTTTTTTTGTTCCGAGGTCAACAGCGGGCGCTTATTCCGCTATCCGCCAAGGGGGCTCCGGTGCTCAGCGACAGCAACGGGCATGCAAATCGCCTGCATGCCGGAGAAATCCGGGTGCTGGGATTGGAGAGGAGCATGGCTGCGCGTATAATGAAGCAAATGGCAGCCGGCCGCTCCGGCTCCGGAGCGGCCGGCGAGGAGGCCAGGTTAGGAAGCGGAGATCCGAGGTGGAAGTCAACCCGGTGGAAGACTTGCTCAGCCGCGGCGAGAGCGATCTGTATGAACATATGAACGCGAGAACGACTGGACAGGAGAGGACAGCGCAGTGAACCATGAAAAGCTGATCGAGCTTGGCCTCGGCTACCCGGGAGCCAGCGTGAAAACCCCTTTCGACCCTGAGATGCAGGTGCTGTATGTGAAGGACAAGATGTTCGCCCTCTTCGGACGGCATGCCGAATGGGAGAGCGTGAACCTGAAGACCGATCCGGAGGAAGCCTGGCTGCAGCGGGAGAGCTATCCGGATTCGGTGCTTCCGGGATACCATATGAACAAGCGCCACTGGAACACGGTCGTGCTGAATGGAAAGGTTCCCGGCGAGACCGTCCGGCAGATGCTCCAGGAGAGCTATCAGCTCGTAGTGGCCAAGCTCCCCAAGCGAGTGCGGGCGGAGCTGGCCGGAAGCATGAAGCGTGGCATGCCGGGCGGCGGGCAGGAAAGCTGAGGCTTGACGGCATCATAGGCAGCCGTGCAATCGATCCATAGGATCCATAGGCCGAAGCAAGCGCAAAAAGCCCGGGAATCCCGGGCTTTTTTTGGATAAGCTCTGTATGAATCAGCCGGCCTGAGGAGCTTCGGTCGTTATCATCCAGAGAACGTCGTATTTGTCCGTCACTTGACCGAATAGCGTTCCCCAGAAAGCCGTTTCCAGCGGATGTCCGATCGTTCCGCCTTCCGCCAGATTGGCGAAGGCTTTGCGGGCTTCTTCCTCGTCGGCAAATTCCAGCGACAGATTGAGATTGGTGCCGGGATGGACGGGACGAAACGAGTCCGACATGAAGATCGTCACGCCTGCGGCGACGAGCGCCAGATGGAGCACCTTGTCTTTGAGGCTGTCGTCCTTGGCGCCCGGCATTTCGCCGTAAGTCATGACGGACAGGATTTCGCCTCCAAGAGCCTCCGTATAGAATTCCGCTTGCGCTCTTGCGTCCTTCGAATGAAGGTAAGGGTACAGCTTGGCCATTCCTACTCATCCTCTCTCGTGTCGGATTCTATGCTCATGGATACAGTGTACCTGAACAGCTTCGTTCCGGTTTCTCACGGATTGCTATACATAGCATTCCACTCTTTGTCCTCGTCTACCTCCATGAAACAAAAAAACTAGGCAAATGAATGCGGGGAGGGATAAAATGGACTCAACTCCCAATTTCATTCTTGATAGCGCTATCAAACTTGCCGGAGCGAAGGAGTGGAGCCATGGAGCCCTATACCCGGGTGCTCATCGAGCGGATGGGCATGCTGCTGATTGTGATGTTCATCATGACTCGGCTTCCGCTCTTCCGCATGCTGCTGGATCGCGCGGTAACGATCCGGACAGGCCTGCTGTTCACGCTGATGTTCGGACTTATCGGCATTGCCGGCACGTACTCAGGCGTCGTCGCCGGAACGGACGGCATGCAGGCCGCTTTCTGGATCAGCCGGCTTGAACCCGGCCAGCTGCTGGCCCACTCGGCTCTGATCGGTGTCGTGCTGGCCGGCCTGCTCGGCGGCGCATACGTCGGCGCCGGAGCGGGGCTCATCGCCGGGCTGCATGCTGCGGCGCTTGGAGGGCTGGCCGGCGGCGCCTACCTGGTATCCACGCCGCTGATCGGCCTGCTGGCGGGGCTTGTCGCCCGTTTCTTCAACGAAGAGAGGATCATCGCTCCGATAAAAGCCTTTTTCATCGGCGTATTCGCACCCATTCTGCAGATGGGCGTCATCCTCATCTATACGACCTCCTCGCCCGAGGCGGTCGCTCTCGTCAACAGCATCGGCATGCCGATGGTGCTGTCGAGCAGCCTTGGCATCGCCCTCTTCGTCGCGATGATCCAGGTCGCGCTGAAGGAGCAGGAGCGGTCAGGCGCGCTGGAGACGCAGCGCGCGCTCGCCGTTGCGGGAACGGTGCTGCCTCATCTGGAGCAGGAGCTCACGGTGGAGAGGGCGTCTGCCGCTGCCCGCGTGCCTTGCGCTGSYGCTGCCAGTTCGCCGAATTCCAGGAGCAGCAGAAGGCGATCAAAAAGATGAAGGAGACGATCCGCAGGCTGGAGGAATGGGGACGGATCGGGGACAACGAGAAGTTTTTCAAGCGCGCGGCGTCGATCCGCAAGGCGCTGGAGAAGATGGAGGCGGTCAAGCGCCCCGTCCTGGAGCCGAAGACGGCGGAATTCAGCCTCCACCCGCAGGACCGGTCGGGCAAGCAGGTCCTCGCCTTCCAGCGGGTTTCGAAGCGGTACGGAGACCGCATCCTGCTGCAGGAGGCCGAAGGGAGGCTCCTTTATGGGGAAAAGGCGGTCCTGATCGGGGACAACGGCAGCGGCAAAACGACGCTGCTGGAGATGCTCCTAGGCCGGGAATCCGCGGATGAAGGCGAGCTGAAACTCGGAACCCGGCTGGAGATCGGCTATCTGGCCCAGCAGGAGCCTGCCGCCGAGCCGGAAAAGTCCGTGCTGGACCACTTCCGGACGGAAGCGGGCATGGAAGAAGGCGAGGCGCGCCATCTGCTGGCGCGGTACCAGTTTTACGGATCCGCCGTGTTCCGTCCGCTCAAGGCTCTGTCCGGCGGAGAATGGTCCCGGCTGCGGCTCGCCCTGCTGGTGAGGAAGCGGCCCAATCTGCTGCTGCTCGACGAGCCGACGAACCATCTAGACACCGCCTCGAGAGAAGCTTTGGAGGAGGCGCTCGAGGAATTCCCGGGCACGATTCTGGCCGTGTCCCATGACCGGTATTTCATCAACCGCATTGCCGGGCGCGTCTGGGAGCTCACCGGAGGCCGCATTGCTTCCTGGAACGGAAACTATGACGCCTATAAGGCGGAGCAGGCCAAGCGGCCGGCAGCGGAAAGCCGGTTCACAGGAGAGTGCAATTCGGAGCGTGTCTGGAGCCAAAACGCTGCGGCTCCTCCGCTTAAGGCCGCCTTCTCCAGCGAGAGGAAGGAAGCCGAGAGCGGCAGCAAGGCGAACCGGAAGCAGCCGGCGCATCATGAAAAGCAAAAGGAGTACCAGGAAAAGCAAAAGGCGAAGCTCGAAAAGCAAAAGGAGCGGCTCGAAAAGGAGATTGCTCTTCTGGAAGGGAGGGTCGCGGCAGCCGGCTCCGAGCTTGAGCAGCTTGCCGTGAGCGGCAGCCCGGAGGCGCTGGAGCAGCGATGGAAGGAGCGGGAGATGGACGAGCGGCAGCTGGCCGGTATGATGGACCGTTGGCTGGAGCTGGCCGGAGAGTAAGCCATTCCTATAATGAAGGCGCAGCCGTCCGGCTGCGTCTTTTCCTCCTCTCCGGGGCGGCAATGCCTGCGCGGGCGTTCATGATATCGACACGGATTGCCTGCCATCGAAAAGAAACGCATGCCGTCTTGCATTGACTTCATCACTTTAGTTAGATTACTCTAAATAGAGTACTCAATATAAAGTAAAGAGATGGAGTGGAAGCATGAAAGCATTTCTGAAAAACAAGATGATTATGAGCGGCGTATTCATGATCGTTTTTTACCAGATCATCATGATCGGCATCTTCATGTCGGGATACAGCGCGGTTCCTAAAAATCTTCCGGATTTGACGGTGGCCATCGTCAACGAGGATCCGCAGTCCGGAGCCAAGTTCGTCGAGCAGCTGAAGGAGCAGCTTCCCTTCCATGTCGTGACGGATGCCAGCCTCGATCAGGCCAAGCAGCAGCTTGAGGACAGGGAGATTCCGTTCATCATGCATATTCCGGCTGATTTTACAGGCAAGCTGTCTGCGCAAGGGGAGCAGGCCAAGCTGGACTTTTTCATCAATGAATCCAATCCCGCTACGGTCACGAGCAGCATGCACAGTGTGGCGAACCAGGTTTCGTCCAGCATCATCGCTCAGATTCAGTCCCAGAGCTTCGAAGGGCTGCTGCAGGGCATGAAGATGCCTGCCGACCAGTCGAAGCAGACCGTGGAAAGCATCATGGGCAAGGTCGAGACGAATATCGTGTCCACCAACCCGCAGCCTGCGGGCACGCATAATCAGATGGCGCCGATGTTCCTGACGATGGCCTCGTACGTCGGAGCGATGATCTACTCCATGATGAGCATCGGCACGCTCAATCAGCTCAAGGGACGCATGGGCAAATGGCGCGCGTTCGGAGCTTTGCAGGGAGTGAACGCGCTGCTCTCGCTGATCGCTCCGCTGGTCGGGCTTGCGGTCTACTTCTCCGTCCATGGCTACGGGGCCGAAGCCTTCCTGCAGATGTGGATGGTCCACGCGCTGGAAATGTTCGTCGCCATTACGTTCACGAGCCTGTTCTGCCTCCTGCTCGGCCAGGCAGGCATGATCGTGAACCTGCCGATTCTGCTGACGCAGACGATCGCGAACGGTGCCGTCGTGCCGCGCGAGATGATGCCGGCTTACTTCGAGTGGTTCAGCTACATTTCACCGATGTACTATACGGTCCATCTGGACTACAACGTCCTGTTCGGCGGCGGCCGGACGGCCGAATATCTGCTTGGCCTCGGCCTTGTCGGGCTTGGCGCTCTGATCGTCAACAGCGTCATCCATCAGTTCAAGGCGGTCAGGAAACCTCTGGACAATGCCGAGACTGCAGGACAGCCGGTTTTCATGTAAACTGAATATCAAAGGGGCTGACGGGCCATCCGCCCGGTCGGCCTCTATTCGGTTCATGATCGACGTTAAGGAGGCTTGCCGATGTCGCTTCAAATCTTCATCCTCGGAACGCTCAGCGAAGGGGATCGACATCCGTACGATATCAAGAAGCAGGTTATGAAGCCGCTGGACGGCAATGTGACGATCAACGACGGAACGCTCTATTATCAATTCGAGGTGCTGGCCAAAAAAGGGCTGATCCGTAAAATAGAGGTCGTCCAAACCGACAACCGCCCGGAAAAAACGACCTACGGCATTACTGAAAAAGGCCGCAAGGCGCTGGAGGAGGAAATTTATGCCGCCTTCCAGAAATTCACCTCAGCAGCCTCGCTGTATTCCTCCCTCATGTTCCTGGACAAAGTGGACAAGCAGAAGCTGTCCTATCTGATCCGGGAGGCGGTCGCCAGGCTCGAGAGCCGCATCCGCCAGATCGAGGAGTCCGATCCCGAGCTCGGGAGCATACCCGATGCGAAGCGGACCGCCGTTCGGCTGATCATCGACCATGCCGATGAGTCCATCCGCAACGACATCCGCTGGCTGCGCAAGGTGCTGGAGCAGCTGAATGAGTCTTGACCGCGACAGGGCAGACCGCTGATCCAACGGCATAGATAGGGGATAGACCCAGACCGGTCCTTCGGAGCCCGCCTGGGTTTTGTTCGGTTCGAATCAAACCATTCCTCCCTTCCAGCATCCCGGCCGACGCCATTTCAACTTGGCGCCGTCTTGCATTCCATTTCCTGAGAATTGACGTATAATAGAGTTCATTCCAACATGGCCAGCCGCAGAGGGGAATGGATTCAGTGCTTCAATGGGCAAAAGGGAAGATAGGACGGGGGACGGCCGTTCCGCCGGAAAGGAAGCTGAGCCGGGATGCGGTCACCTCGCTGATCATCCATAGCTGCTTCCAGTTCGGGGCATCGATGTCGGGCTTGTTTCTCAACCTGTACTTGTGGAGGCTGACCCAGGACCTCGCGATCAACGGGCTGTACAACATCATCTGCTTTGCCATGACTCCGGCGGCGTTCGCCGCGGGCGGCTGGCTCGCCAAGCGCAAGGACCGGATGGCGGCCTACAGGCTTGGCATCGTCATGATCGCCGTCTTCTACCTGCTCGTCGTCATCGCTCAGGAGCGGGTGGCGGAATATTATGTCCTGTTCGCGCTGTTGAACGGAATATCGTCCGGCTTCTATTGGGTCGGCTACCTCGTGCTTCAATACGACGTGTCCACGGAGACGAACCGGATCCGCTATCTGGCGATCAACATGATCGCCTTCAATTCCGCCGGCCTTGCCGGTCCGGCGCTGGCCGGGCTGATTATCCGCAGCAGCGAAGGGCTGCAAGGGTATATCTTTATTTTCTCCTTGGCCTTTGTCATGTTCGCAGCCGCGGCCGCGATCAGCTTCCGGATCCCGATGCAGACCGTGCGCCACCGAACCTATTATCTGAACCTGATGGGCTTGCTGATGTCCAAGCACAGACGGTGGCGCAGGGCGTTGTACAGCTTCTTCGTCTTCGGCCTGTTCCAGGGCATCATGCTGTTCCTTCCCAATATTCTGCTGTTCCGCACCGTCGGCCGCGAGGACTGGGTCGGCTATCTCGGCGTGCTGTTCTCCGCCTTGACGGTCGCTACCGGGTATGTCATTTCCCGCTCCGCCCAGCAGGAGCATGTGCGCATCTACCTGCTGATCTCCTCGATCGGAGTTACGCTCGGGTCGGCGCTCCTGCTGCTGGACGTGAAGCTGTGGTCCGTCGCCGCCTTCATGATTCTGTTCTCGGTGTTCAACCCGCTCGCGGTCAACACGCTGACCTCGTATTATTACCGGCTGATCGGCCAGCTGCCGCTCAAGGGGCAGCTGCGCGTGGAGTCCGTCATCATGAGGGAGCTGTTCCTCAACGCCGGCCGTGTCGCATCGATCGCGCTGCTGCTCCTGTGGGCGGCCGACATGCAGCCGTCGTTCATGGCGGCGGTGCTGTTCGGCATGGCGGCGCTGCAGTTCACGCTGCTGGGACTGGTGAAGGAGCGTCAGTGAATCGAAAAGGAAGAGGATACCGTTGGAGGGACCCCCGGAAAGTCCGTTGAGAAGCTGATAACCTCTCGCTCAACGGGCTTTCAGCAAAATCTGGAGAGTTGATAAACAGCTTTCAACCGTTTTGGGTACTGCGAATAATCCGACAAAAAATGTTTTATAGCTTTCATCCACAAGTGTCTGCTTGCCAATCATCGACAGATGTACTCATCAAGGGCTCCTCCATCCGGAGGAGCCCTTTTTGGTTTCCGCTTCTTTCCCCAGCTTTGCGATACGCAGCCGCGGAGGTCTGACATGCCATGATGATGAAGATACAGGAAAGCCGTTCGGTGAATGCCGCTTTATCCGAAGGCTACTTCCTTTCATCCGGAGCCGTCAGCCGGATCGCTCCATCCGCCAGCTCCAGCTTGACCTTGTTGCGGTCCTTGGCGCCGATGGACTCCAGGTAGGACGCCGGAACCTGCAGCCGTCCGGCTTTGTCGAGGACGGCGTATTCGACATGCGAATCCGCTTCGTCATGCACGCCGGAAGCGATGCCTTGCTCAAGCTCCAGCAGCTCCTCGGCATAGGACTTGCGGCGGATCATTTCGGAGGAGGTCTTGCCGTCGCGGATGGCGACGACCCGCTCCACCTTCCGGGCGAGCAGCGGATCGTGGGTGACGATGACGATCGTGATTCCCGTCGTCCGGTTCAGGTCGCGGAACAGATCGAGAATCTGGTCCGACATCCGGGAGTCGAGCGACCCCGTCGGCTCATCCGCGAGCAGCAGCCTCGGTCCGCCTGCCAGCGCGATCGCGATGGCGACCCGCTGCTGCTCGCGMKCCGATAAAAAGCGTCGACATTGGCGTACTCACTCATCCCGGGCTTGAGCAGCTGCGCCGACCCGAAATAC
>NZ_CBRA020000149.1:0-8870 GCF_000469945.2 Paenibacillus sp. P22
CGGAAATAGCGGAACCAATGTCCGATAGCCCGGCAGGCCGGCACAAAAACGGTCAAATAGCGGAACCAATGTCCGATAGCCCGGCAGGCCGGCACAAAAACGGTCAAATAGCGGAACCAATGTCCGATAGCCCGGCAGGCCGGCACGAAAACGGTCAACTAGCGGAACCAATGTCCGATAGCCCGGCAGACGGGCACCAAAACGGTCAACTAGCGGAACCAATGTCCGATAGCCCGGGAGGCCGGCACAGAACGGTCAACTAGCGGAACCAATGTCCGATAGCCCGGGAGGCCGGCACCAAAACGGTCAACTAGCGGAACCAATGTCCGACAGCCCGGCAGCAGCGCGCAATCCCTCCATCCTCAAGCCCCTCTATACGCCAATTCCCTCCGCCGATTCCGCATTATTCCTGCCCAAAACCGGGTTTGAGGTTAAAATATCCTTATTTTCGGCCTCTGGAACCGGTCCGGCTTGCTTCCGGGGCCCGGGACAAGTAAAGTCAGAGGAGGGCCAAGCGCATGCGGAAGCCGCCCTTACCGGGGCCTCAGCTTCTTCCTGCCTCATAGAGCGCTCTTCTTCGTCCCAAAAGGAGGCATTCACAGCCATGACATCCGGATCATCCAGCCTGCCGGGAGCGGCTGAACACATAACGGCCCGGCCGTCCATCACCGTAGCCGGTCTCGGCACAGGCGACGCGGACCAGCTGACGCTGGGCATATGGCGGAGGCTGCAGGCAGCGGCCAAAGTCTATGTCCGCACCGAGAAACATCCTATGATGAGCATGCTTCGCGAGCAAGGCATCGCCGTGGAGCCGTTCGACCGGTTCTACGAGGAATCGGAATCATTCCCGGAGGTGTATGACCGGATCGTCTCCGAGCTGGCTTCCCTGGCCAAAGCGGACTTCGAATCGTCCGGCTCCGGCATCCTGTATGCCGTGCCCGGCCACCCGATGGTCGCCGAGCGCACAGTGCAGCTGCTGAGGGAGATTTGTCCGCAGGAGGATATCGAGCTGACCGTGCTCGGCGGCGAGAGCTTCCTCGACATGGCCTTCACACGGCTCGGCTTCGATCCGATCGAGGGCTTCCAGCTGCTCGATTCGGCGGAGCTCAAGACATCGATGCTGCGGCCGCAGCTGCATACGCTGATCGGGCAGGTCTACGATGCCTTCACCGCATCGGACGTCAAGCTGACGCTGATGGAGCGGTATCCGGAGGACCACCCGGTCGTCATCGGGCACGCGCTCGGGGTGCCGGGCGAGGAGCGCATTCTCACCGTGCCTCTGTACGAGCTCGACAGGGGCCAGGAGTACGGCAACCTGAGCCTGGTCTACATACCGGCCAGCTTCGATGAGCGGCTGCAGAACCGCAGCTTCGACAGGCTGCATGAGATTGTCTCCATTCTGCGCAGTCCCGGGGGCTGTCCGTGGGATCGGGAGCAGACGCATCAGTCCATCCGCAAGAACTTCATCGAAGAGCTGTACGAGGCGCTCGAAGCGATCGACCAGGATGATCCCGACGGCATGCGCGAGGAATTCGGGGACGTCATCCTGCAAGTCATGCTTCACAGCCAGATGGAAGAGGAGGCCGGGGCGTTCAACGTCTACGACGTCATCCAGGAGCTGAACGAGAAGCTCGTGTTCCGCCATCCTCATGTGTTCGGGGATGCGGGAGCTTCGGATTCCGGAGAGGCGCTCGCCAGCTGGGAACGCATGAAAGCCGAGGAGAAGCGGATCAAAGGCCGGGACGGAGACCGCGTCTCCGTACTGGACGGTATTCCGCAGGATCTCCCCGCGCTTATGCGCGCTTACAAGCTCCAGAAGAAAGCCTCCAAGGTCGGCTTCGACTGGGACGAGCTCGGTCCGGTCTTCGCCAAGATCGAAGAGGAGCTTCGCGAGGTGCGGGAGGCTGCGGCGCTTGGAGACAAGGACGCCCAGGCCGGCGAGCTCGGCGACCTGCTCTTCGCGGTCGTCAATGCGGCCCGTTTCCTGGATGCGGATCCCGAAGAGGCGCTGGCCCGCACGAACGCCAAATTCCGCAGCCGCTTTCTCTATATTGAGGAGCAGCTCCGTATAAACGGCAAATCTTTTGACCAGACTGATCTACTAGAAATGGATCGCTGGTGGGATGAAGCGAAGAAGAAAGGTTAATAGGTTCCGTTCGACCCTATTCGCCGCTTCTCGACCCTTTTCCGCAAAAAAATTTGGGCAGGCAGCAGGATTTCTCCGTTCTCGAGACGAATACGTTACCCTCGTAAAATTTTCTCTCATGCTCCTGGGCACCGCTTGCGGGAGAGAAGGCAAGAAGCGGCAGGAAGCCGCCGCTTGTCCGTCAATAAGGGAACGGCTGCTGCTTGCGCAGGGCAGCTGTCGCACTTTACATGAACATCCATTATCGGGAGGAAATCACAATGAACAAGAACGACCTGATCAACAGCATCGCAACGAAAAGCGGCCTGACCAAGCGCGACGTAGAATCCGTACTCAACAGCTTCCTCGGCGAAGTGACCGACGCCCTGGCATCCGGCGACAAAGTCCAACTGATCGGCTTTGGCACGTTCGAAACCCGCACGCGCTCCGGCCGCACCGGCCGCAACCCGCAAACGGGCCAAGAAATCACGATTCCGGAATCCAAAGTTCCGGCATTCAAAGCCGGCAACAAACTGAAAGAAGCCATCAAGTAAATTGCGCCTGGACAAATTCCTCAAGGTCTCCCGGCTCATCAAGCGGCGCACGGTCGCCAAGGATGTGTCGGAGCAAGGCCGGGTATGGGTGAACGGCCGCGAAGCCAAGCCGAGCAGCTCGGTCAAAGCCGGCGATGAGCTGCGCATCCAGTACGGGCAGAAGTACATCACCGTCCGCATCGAGCGGACGGCGGAGACGACCCGCAAGGACGAGGCTGCGACGATGTACACCTTGCTCAAGGAAGAAGCGCGCGAGCGGGAGGATGACGGCCTCGGCTTCTAGCCGGGATTCCGAGTCCTCCCCGCCGCGGGCGCAAATGAATAAGCCGATTCGAATGCAGGCCATCTGCATTCGGGTCGGCTTTTTTGTCATGTTGTCAAGAAAATTTGGGATACTCGCTATTATAGGGTTGACTCGGCGAATGGGCTTTATTATAGTAAACAAGGGGGTAAGTGATAATGATTATCATTCTTATACAACTAAAAGATTTACACCTACATAGGCCTATGGAGATATGCAGCCGGTGAGAATGGCCATTCTTTTGCCGCTGCTGGTCATTCTGTCTTTTACCTCCCTGTTTATCGGCGTGCAGCAGCTGTCTCTGACCGACCTGTTCTCCCTTACGGCCGACCAGAAGGAGCTCATCTGGATCAGCCGGATGCCGAGACTGGTCAGCCTGATCATCGCCGGCATGAGCCTCAGCATCGCCGGCCTCATCATGCAGCAGCTCAGCCGCAACAAGTTCGTCTCCCCTTCGACGTCGGGAACGATGGAGGCCGCAGGGCTAGGCCTGCTCGTCGCGCTGCTGGTATTCGACAGTGCGAGCATGATGCAGAAGATGGCGGTCAGCTTCGCCTTTTCCTTGGCCGGAACCTTCGTCTTCATGCAGATGCTGGAGAAGATCAAGTTCAAGGACGCGGTGTTCATTCCGCTTGTCGGACTTATGTTCGGAGGCGTGCTGGCCAGCGTGACGACCTTCTTCGCGTACAAATACGATCTCATCCAGAGCGTGAATTCCTGGATGCAGGGAAGCTTCTCCGGCGTGCTGAGAGGCCGCTACGAGCTGCTGTACATCAGCGTGCCGGCCACGATCGCGGCCTATCTGTTCGCCAGCCGCTTCACCATTGCGGGTATGGGCGAGGAATTCTCGGTCAACCTGGGCATCAGCTACCGCAAGATCGTCAACATCGGCCTCATTCTGATCGCACTGATCAGCTCCTCGGTCATCCTGACCGTCGGGTCGATTCCGTTCCTCGGGCTGATCATTCCGAATCTCGTCTCCATCTTCCGCGGAGACAACCTGCAGCGCAACCTGCCGATCACAGCCGTCTTCGGCGCGATATTCGTCATCGGATGCGACATTCTGAGCCGTGTCCTCATCCGTCCCTACGAGCTGCCGATCAGCCTGATCGTCGGCGTTTTCGGCAGCATCATCTTCCTGTACCTCATCATGAGGAGGGATGTATATGCAAGCTGAGGCGTCCCGCGGACTATCCGTGAAGAGCAGGCTTCTGGTGCTGACAGGCTTGGCCGCCGTCATGGCGGCGCTGTTCCTTGCGTACGGGGTGGACGATTGGAGCTACGCCCTCCCGAGAAGGCTCAAGAAAGCGGCGGCGATCGTGCTTACCGGCTTCGCAATCGCCCTGTCGACCGTAATCTTCCAGACGATTACGAACAATCGCATTCTGACGCCGAGCATTATCGGCCTCGATGCGCTCTATAACCTGCTGCAGACGATCATCGTGTACGCATTCGGGGGCATGGCTTTCCTTGTCGTCAACAAGCAGGCGAACTACCTGCTGTCGATTGTTCTGATGATGATCTTCTCGACTCTGCTTTACCGGCTCATGTTCCGCCGCGAGAACAGCAGCATCTATCTGCTGCTGCTCACGGGACTCATCTTCGGGACCTTGTTCCAGAGCGGGTCGTCCTTCATGCAGGCGCTCATCAATCCGGACGATTTCCTGGTCGTCCAGGCCAAGATGTTCGCCAGCTTCAACAACATCGAGTACGATCTGCTGGCGCTTTCCTATGTGCTGATCGGAGCCGTCCTGCTGTGGTACTGGAGGCTGTCCAAGTACATGGACGCGTTGTCCCTCGGCAAGGATCACGCGCTCAATCTCGGCATTCCTTATGAGCGCGTTACACGCCAGCTGCTCGTCATCATCGCGGTGCTGGTCGCCGTATCGACGGCGCTTGTCGGTCCGATCACCTTCCTGGGCCTGCTCGTCGCCAACACGGCCTACCAGTTCCTCGGCACGTACCGCCATCCCGCTCTGATAACGGGCGCGGCGCTCGTCAGCTTCATCGCTCTCCTCGGAGGGCAGTTCCTGGTCGAGCATGTGTTCACCTTCTCGACGACAATCAGCGTCATCATCAACTTTGCGGGCGGAGCGTATTTCCTCTACCTGCTGCTAAAGGAGAATCGAGCGTGATTGAAGCCAGATCCGTATCCAAGAGTTATGCCGGCAAAAAAGTCATCGACGGCGTCTCGGTCTCGATCCGTCCGGGGACAATCACCTCGTTCATCGGTCCGAACGGCGCAGGCAAGAGCACGCTGCTGTCGATGATGACCCGCCTGATGGCGCATGACGAGGGCGAGGTTCTCGTGGAGGGCAGGCCGATCGGCTCCTGGGACAACAAGGAGCTGGCGAAGAAGCTCTCCATTCTCAAGCAATCCAATCATATCAATGTCCGGCTTACCGTCCGGGAGCTGGTCAGCTTCGGCCGCTTTCCTTACTGCCAGGGCCGTCTTCGCAAGGAAGACTGGGCTTACGTCGAGGAGGCCATCGATTATATGGAGCTCGGTCCGATGCAGCATAAGTACATCGACCAGCTGAGCGGAGGACAGCGGCAGCGCGCGTATATCGCGATGGTCGTCGCCCAGAACACGGAGTATATCTTCCTCGACGAGCCGCTCAACAATCTGGACATGAAGCATGCCGTCGGCATCATGCATGTTCTGCGCCGCCTGGTGGAGGAGAAGGGGAAGACGGTCATTCTCGTCATTCACGACGTCAATTTCGCCAGCTTCCACTCGGATCATATCGTCGCTCTCAAGGACGGAAAGGTTGTCCGGGAAGGCACGACATCAACAATCGTCACGCAGGAAGTGCTCAAGGAGCTGTACGGGATGGATGTTCCGATCCAAGAAGTGGACGGCAGGCGGGTATGCGTTTATTTCGGCTGAAGAAGCAAGCGAAAATTCCAACTATGACGATATGGGGGTAACACCTATGAAAAAGATGAAATGGCTCTCCTTGGCTGCGGTCATGGTGCTGACGCTGGTGCTGTCGGCATGCGGCTCCTCGAATTCCAGCAACGGCGGCAGCGCGTCTCCTGCTCCAGCGGCTTCTCCCGATGCGAGCCCGGCAGCCAATGCAGGCGGTGAAGCGGCTGCGGATGGCGGCACGGTCACGATCAAGCACAAGCTCGGCGAAGCGACGATCGTGAAGAACCCGCAGAAGATCGTCGCCTTCGACTTCGGATCTCTCGACACGCTGGACGCGCTCGGCCTGGAGGCGAATATCGCGGGCGTTCCCGCGACAAGCCTTCCTGCTTACCTGGAAAAGTACAAGAGCGGCCAGGTTGCGAACGTAGGCGGACTGAAAGAGCCCGACTTCGAGAAGATCAACTCCGTGAAGCCCGACCTGATCATCATCAGCGGACGCCAGCAGGACTCTTATGAAGAATTCAGCAAGATCGCTCCAACGCTGTTCGTCGAGCTCGACCAGACCGATTATTTCAACTCCTTCTCCAGCAACGTGAAGATGCTGGCAAGCCTGTTCGGCAAGGAAGCCGACGCAGATGCGAAGCTGGCCGAGATCAAGACAAGCGTGGATGCCGTAAATGAAAAAGCGAAGGCAGACGGCAAAAAAGGCCTCATCGTTCTGGCTGCCGGCGGCAAGCTGAGCGCTTACGGCGTCGGCTCTCGCTTCGGCATCATCCATGACGCCATGGGAGTAGAAGCTGTAGATCCGACGCTGAAGGTTGAAACGCACGGCCAAAGCATCACATCCGAGTTCATCGGGGAGAAAAACCCGGATTATCTGTTCGTCATCGACCGCGATGCGGCTCTGGGCGAAGGAGATAACGCCAAGGGCGTCATCGAGAACGAACTCGTGAACAAAACAAATGCGGCCAAGGAAGGCAAAATCATCTACCTGAACCCGCAATACTGGTATCTTTCCGGCGGCGGCCTTCTGTCCGTATCCGAAATGATCAAAGAAGTCCAAGCCGGCATTTAAGGCCCGGACAAGGCATACAATAAAGTTCGGGAAGCATCTGTTTCAACTCTCCGGCAGGAGGTTAATGATGCTTACCCCCCACTCCTATAGGTTCTAAAACTCGTCCCCTCCTAATAAGCATAGGCTTATAAGGAGGGGACGAGGCATGATTGAACCTGTAAAAGGGCAGAAGCGGCAAGAGGTCAAGATGCTCAACCGCAAGCTGCTGGAGATAACGGGCGTACTCAACGTCGAAAGCTTCGACAACGAGGAGTTTTTGCTCGAGACCGAGCTTGGCTTTCTAGCCATTCGAGGCCAGAATCTGCATATGAAGCATCTCAGCCTGGAGCAAGAGCTCGTCGCGATCGAAGGGCTTGTCCATTCTCTCGCCTACCTGGATGGAAGCCAGAGCGTCAAATCCAAGGGATTATTCGGGAAGATCTTCAAGTGACGCTGGACACCCAAGGCTGGACGCTGGCCATGATGATGGCGACAGGCCTGCTGATGGGAGGCGTGTTCGACGGATACCGGGTCGTATCCCATGAGCTTCGCTTTCCCCGGTGGATTTTGCCTGCGCTGGATATCGGCTATTGGCTCGCGGCGGCGCTGGCCGCCTTCCGGATTTTGTACGCCAGCAACAACGGCGAGGTGCGGGCGTATGTATATCTCGGAATCCTGATCGGGATCTGCTTTTACTTTCTGGCCCTGAGCGGGACGGTCATCGCGCTTGTCCGCTGGCTCATCCGCGCGACCAGAGCGGTCATACGCTTTTTGCTGCGCTGCATGGATTTGCTGCTGATCCGGCCTGTCATAGGCATCTACCGGATTCTTCGGGTTTTGGCCGGTTTTTTGGCCGTCTTTTCTATTTTCATCCTGAAGATTGTGCTACAATTGTTGCGACCGCTCGCCAAATTGATTCTCTGGATGATCCGCCCGCTGACTCGGCCGCTGCTTTCTTGGCTGCAGGGGATGATGATTCGCTGGAAGGTGCAGGAGACTGCCCGCCGCGTGTCGAATGGATTCATTCAGGCTTGGAAGAGGCTTTTCCGCAAGTGATTGGAATGCTTTCCGGTCCTTCAAGCCTTAATCTACACGATGGAACGGGAGGAAATCACGTGACGGATGGTTCGCGCAGAAGATACAAGCTATGGCTTCTGTTCATGACGGTAGTTCTAGCGTGGGCAGGGTATACCCTGTTCTCTCAAATGCAGGCTCAGGCCGCGACCCGGGAGCGTCTCGGAACTTCGGAGGCCCGTCTGGCGGAAATACAGAAAACGACGAAAGAGCTGCAGGCCAAGATCAAGCAGCTCAACGACCCGGAATACATCGCTCAGCTGGCAACCAAACAGCAGGGACTCGTGAAGCCCGGGGAGCAGCTTATACAGCCGAATGACTGAGAACCCGCAGGGCAGCAGGGAAGCGGGCTCGCGTCTGTTGACCTTGCTTTTGCGATTACGCTATAATTGAATCAAGCGTGCCCTTCCGCGGGAGGGTCGGCATGAACGGCCCCATGGGCGGCAGATCATGCTTCGCACATACTTTTAGGGAGGAACATTTTATTTTATGGCAATAGAAGTGGGCGCCAAATTACAGGGCAAAGTGACAGGCATTACTCATTTTGGGGCATTCGTCGATTTGTCGGGGGGTGTCACCGGCCTCGTACACATCTCCGAGATTGCCGATAATTACGTGAAGGACGTCAAGGACCATTTGAAGCTGGAGGACGTGGTGACGGTCAAAGTCATCAACATCGACCAAGGCGGCAAAATCGGTCTGTCCATCAAGCAGGCGATTGACCGGCCGGAAGGCAGCGCGCCACCTGCTCGCGAGCGCTTCAACCGCGAAGGCGGATCCGGCGGCCCAGGCGGCGGATTCGGACGCGGCCCAGGCGGACCTGGAGGTCCAGGCGGCGCGAAGAGACCGCTCTTAAGGTCAAGTCCATACTCCTTGAGGGAGCGGATTTG
>NZ_CBRA020000150.1:0-21867 GCF_000469945.2 Paenibacillus sp. P22
GGAATTTGACCCTAAAAATTTTCCGGATATTGCTGGTATGGTAAACGTATAAGAATATTTTTTCCAGTTGGAAGAAAGTGTGATTGGAGATGTCGTTTCAAACGTGTTTCGCGTAGAAGGACTTCCTCCTGAACCGAAATCTTGTGTGCCCTTCACGATAATTTGCTTGTTGGTATTGGCTTTAGCGTAAAAAGAAACCGTCGCTTTTGATCCAGCAAACGTCTTGACCCCCTCAATTCTGTGGACAAGAGCATTGTATGTCTGCCCGGATGCTGCACTCGTGACCTGATATCTCCAGAAAAACTCAGGATTACCTGGTACAGCCGATTGTCCCAGTGTGAAGGATTGCCGGGATACGTTATGGACTTGTCCAGACCCGTCGCGAAGAAGCCTCCATTTGTCTGCCAGGTAGTCCACTCCAGAGGAGTTGGTGCCTCGCTGCCAGAATTTAAATCGTGGATTGACAAAAGCATTACGGCTCAGTCCGCCTCCAATTTCAATTGGAAGAACATTGTTGATGTAATCCCTTGCCTGATCAAGAAGACTCATTATCTGATCTCGGAAAGCCGTTTCGTTAGCGGGTTTTTGTGGAAATGTCACTGTATTTCTGTATCCGTCCGGCGGCATGAACTGAAATGGCATATCGCACCTCCTATTTTACTTTTTTCACTATGAGATATTGAATGATTAGGCTCATAAGCGATAGATTTTCGTTCAAGGCGTTATTAGTGAACTCCAACTGGAAGTAGACGACTTTCTTTGTCCGGGGCCGCAGGCGCTCAGGCGGCGGATACTCGTTCACGCTCCACGTCCAAGTGTCCCAGGCGGCCAGATCCCAGCGGAAGGAGTTGACGTTCACTTCCTCCTCATCGACCTTCTCGCCCCGCTCGCTGATATACCGGATGTTGACCGTGCTGTAGCCGCCGGCCTTGCTTGTGAACCAGACCTTTTTTACCGTTTTGAGCCAGTCCGGAAGTCCAAAACTGAACCGCTTCGTGCGCCAGTACGCATCGATCGGCTGGCCAAAATCGTTCTGATTGGCTTGAAATCCGACCAGGCATCCATCCGTTCGGCTGCCGTAATAGAGATTAGAACCTTCCTGTATCCAGCATGCGGCATCGATATTGCTAAGAGGAAACCAGGATAGGCGTTCCTCGTCCGCGGATACGTCACCGCTGTTGATATACGGCGACAGTCGGTAATCCCATACGAACGTCATATTTCCTACACTAAGCCAATACTGGCCATTGAAGTCCGCGCTGCTTGCCGCCTGCAAGTCGCTCTGAAGCAGGTTCAGCAGTCCCGGACGTGTCGGAGCACCGTTAATGTTGCCGCTGATCGGCATCACGTTTCGCTCGTCTTTCAGAGCGGTGGAGGTGATGATGAAACCGCCCATCGTCGAATTGAAGAACACGATGTTATTGTCGATGATCTGAACGCTGCCCGGCATGTCGCATCCTATCGAGCTATTGATCGGATACAGAGGGAACGTCGCGCCAATCTGACTAGCTCCCCAGAATCCCTGCGTAACCGGATCACTGTAGCTGGTAAAGTATAGACTTCGTTCCTTGAGATAAACCAGCTTGTCATAGTGCTTTGCGCAGGCGACAACGCTCTCTGAGCTGCTGCCTATATCTGAGTATTCGTTTTCTGGCCAATAGGTAGGATCCATGAGTCCACTGCGGTATACGCGGTTCGGAGAGTCCTCATTGCCCCATAGAAATACACGTGTGTCATTGTCGCCACCGTATTCGATAGCATACCTGCATCCAACTATTCGTCTTCCGGCTCCTGGATTAGTCTTATAGGCCGTGACGATGACGTTATTCGGCGCGCTGGTTGCGATCGCTCCGTTAGGCGAGCTGCCACCGGAGAAGTCGATGTAAGCGTATGGCGAGGCTGTCCGGTTGACGGAAAAATGCGTGCCCTCCGTCTTTGGCGTGCCGTTGATCGTCAACGTAACGGCCGTGACGTCCAAACCCGTCACCGGCAAATAGTACTTGGTCGCCGATCCATCCGAGCTGAAGCTAACCTTGAACGCCGGCGTGAGCAGGTTGGCCTGCTGGTACGGTGTGCCCCCGCCGCTCGGCGGAACCGAGATCGTCAGGGTCGGCACGAACGGCGTCACCAACACCGCTGCGAAGCTGCCGTCGATGACGACGAACTGGTTGCCATTGAGATAATAGAGCTTGCCACCAAACGCCAGAAAACTGCCCGGCGCATTGGTCAGGCCGCTCATGATCTGTACCGGTGTACCGCTACCGCTCTGCCGATACAGCGCCGTTCCCCATGCGAAGATACGCTGGCCAGCCCACAAGCGCCCGTACGCCCCATTGATGCCGCCTACACCGAGCGATGACGAATAGACATAGGCTTGGCCATCCCGCTTGCTCAGGATGCTGCCGTTGTCGTTGGCCAGCATGTTGAGCAAGGCTGGGCTCTGGTTGTCCCGGATCTGCGTCGGGTCGTACTTGTAGGAGACACCGCCGCTGAGCATAACCTGCGAGTCCGCACCCATCCGGAGCTCAGGAGGCGCCGCAGTCGCCGCCGGTCGGTCGATCGAGATGCCCATCTAAATCACCTCTCCACGCTGATGGTCATGTACTGGCTGACGCGCGTCTGCAGCTGATCGAAGGCCGAGTTGAACAGGCCGAGGAACGTCGCCGCCTTTTCGCGGCTCTCGTTGTCCGGCTCGAGGCTCAGCACGTAGAAATTGGCGTAGTAGCAGAACAGCAGGTGGTCGACGCGGTTCTCCGGCACGAGCGGCTCCGCTGCCAGGTCGCCGATCGGCATGCGCGGAGGCAGGAAGGCGTACTCGACCTGCAGCTGCTCGCCGGCATGGTCCCGGCACGTCAGGAGCGACTCGTTCCGCAGCGACCAGTCTGCTTCTTCTCCGTAGCTGTCGTAGACGTTCAGTAGCCGCACGGCCGGCCGCAACAGGCTCGCCAGGTTGAACGTTCCCCGCTCGTCCAGCGTGACTGTCTCCAGCTCCGTGAGGACGTACTTCTCACGTGCGACGAGCTGATAGGCGTAGTTGATGCCCGTGACGATCTTCGTCGCGATGCTTAGCTCCTCGCCCTCGTAGGTGCCGGCCGCCGACTTGGTCAGCGTCTCGTCGATATCTCCCGCGCATTGCTGAATCATCTCGTTTAGCGTCATGATGCTTCCCCCTCCCCTCAACGTAAAAAGGGCAGGGCACGAATGCCCTGCCCTTGTATCAAGCCTCTGCTGCTGTGTCGTTGCCGGTGACTTCGACGATTGAGCTTCCGAACAGGCGATGGCCCTTGATGAAGTCGACCTCTTTCTTGACGTTCGTCGTGTACTCGCCGTTCTCGAACCGGATGTGCTGACCGGGAACTGGTACGAGGATGCCTTCTACGATGCTGTTGCGTGCGGGAACCATGCAAAGTACCTGATTCACGCAGCGGCTGCTGAACTTTGCCACTGGACTCTCTCCCCTCTATGGTTTCGTTTGGACTAGCTGGTAACGCCGGTCAAGACAGCGTGCGTCTCCGGATTACGAACCTCAAGGCCTGCTTCGGTGATGTATTGGTCGATTCGCGCATCAGCATCGTTGGCTTGAATGTTCGTCTCCAGCTTCGTATCGCGGCCCGCCAGAGGGCGGTGCTTAACATTCGCTGGGTCGATGATTACCCCGAATCCGCCGTAGACTGCGCCCTCAAGGATCTGCTGGTAGTTCATGAGCTGGTACTTTCCGAACGGGGTGATGTACTCGAAGATCTCCAAGCCGAAGCTCTTAGCCGTCTGGTTGATCTGCAGCTTGCCCATCGCCCAACCGTTGATGACGGAAAGAAGACGCGCGGAGCAGAGCATGATCTTCTCCTTGCTGCCGTACTTGAAGACGTTCTCGGAGATGTTGTTGTCGAATTCAGGTTGCGTCAGCAAGCCGCCTGCATCGTAGTTGTTTTTAGTCAGGAAGGAGAGCAAGCCGCCCGTCGTGCGCATCGGCTTTGCGCCAGACGTGTCCAGCTTCTTCTCTCCGAACATGTAGGAGCGTGCAATATCGATCTTGTGCTGAACGCCGCCCTTCATTTGCTGATAGCCGAGATCCTTGCCGCCGTACATCTTCGTCGCGTTCTCCGTACCCGTCACGCCAAACGGAGTCTTGAAAATCTGCGTGTAGTTGAAGCGCGGGACCTCCTGTGTCGACTTCAGCTCGCGCGTTCCGGAACCCTCCTGGTTGGCGTTGCCGATGATGACTAGTGGATCATTGTCCACGAGCGCCGCGGCCGCCGTGAGGCCGTAACCACGACCGACGGTGAGCGTGTTCGTCGCGACGCTTTTGACGAGCATCACCTCACCGGTGCGTGGAACCTTAACGATGTCGTTCGCGGAGAAGTAGGCGCCGTTGTCGACGACCAGGGCGGTATCCGTCGCCAAGTAGCCGGCAGCCAGGTTGATTGCGTCCCAGCGCGGCAGCAGGTCATCTTCCAGCCACTCGAATTTCGGGCTGTTGGCGACTTCCGTGTTGCGCTTGGCGATTTTCAGAAAGCTCATGAACGGCTCTGCATTTGGTTGCAGCAGGCCGATCGTGTCGGACATGTCGATGACGACTTTACTCGTTCCGATGTTGAGAGTATCACGTACCCCGGATGTTACTGGTGGCATCTATATTCACGCTCCTGAATTATGGTTTTAGCCGAAGATGCCGCCGCCCTGGCTCGCAGCGAGGATGTTGGCCTTCATCTGCTCAACCGGGCTCAGCTCACCCTCGGTTTGCTTCTTGCCGCCTTTCGGCATGTTAGCCGCCTGCTTCGTTCGGCGGGACGCGGCGGTCTCCTCACGACCCGCTCGTTTGCCTTGCTCGTATGCTTTCGCACCGGACTCCCCGAACGCTTCCGCAGCCGCCATGCGAAGAATTCGCGGCGTGGGACTCTTGATTAGAGCAGGATTACCGATCTCGTTGGCGATCTCGGCCACCTTGCCAAAGAGTAGCCCCATGCCTTCGTCGGTCGCTGCTTTCGGGTACTGCTTCGCCAGCGTCTCGACGTTCCGCAGCAGTTGCTCATCTTCCCGAGCCTGCTGCAGAGGAGCCACCTGCTGTTGCGTCGCCATCGAAACGAGCTGCTGGATTGTCCCAAGTGGGTTGTCCCGGAAGTGATCCCAGAATACCGAGTTAGGGTCCATAGGCTGTCCGCCTGGCTGCGCTGGTGGTTGCTGGATCGGAGTTGTCGATGGTTGCTGACGGCTCTTCGTGAATTCGCGCTGGAGGTTCTGATAGGCTTTCGCCAGGTCCTCCGGCGACTTGAACTTGCCGAGAATCAGCTCTTCGCCTTGTCCGGAACTGTCCGGGGACTCGCCATCCTCATCGTCTTGCTCGTCTTGCTCGTCGCTGCCCTCGAAGTCGTCCTGCTCCTCGAAGCCAGCGTCGTCGCCTTCGGTTATTTGTCCGGCCGTCTGCTCCTCTTGTCCGGATGCGTCCGGGGATTCGCTCACGGTTATCGTACCTTCGTCGCCGAAAATGCCATCCATGGGTGATGCTCCTCTCGAATTGTGGAATATAAAAAGGCTCCCGAAGGAGCCGTTCCACCGAAGTGGTTAACGGGCGCCGGAGTCTCGCCGACGCCCAGCAAATCAGTTGCGTGCGATGCCGGCGTTCGCCCACATGACAGCCTGCTCCAGGTTCGTCATCGCCAGCGATTTTTCCCGGCTGTTCGGTACCTCGGCGTCGATCAGGTAAGCGAGCTCCTTCGCAAGGTTCCGAATCTTCTCGTATTTCTCCGGCTGCCCCTCTTTGGGAGCGTGGTACTTGAAGTTGTTCTCAATCTGCTGGCTCATCCTCATCCATCCCCTTCTTGATCGTATCGGTTATATATAAAAGCACCGATTCCAGAGCCTCGACCCCAGCGCGGTGCTGGATGACTTGTTCCCACGTCTCGCACGTTAGCAACTGCTGCATGCGGTCCTGGATACGTCCTGCGATGTAGCCCTCAACCTGCTGCCAGCCGGCCATGTCGACAAGGAGGCGGAGCTCCTGAGCCTGCTGTTGCGAACTCATACGCCGGCCCCCTGCATCTGAAGCCCCTGCTCCTGCATCAGCGCCGTGTTGGCGCCGCCTCCTGCCGCTGGCATGCCTCCCTCAGGAGGAACGCCCTGCGTTGCTGGCTGCCCGCCACCCTGCCCCTGCACGAATGACATCAAGGCCTGCCCGATGTCTGGTGGCAGCGTCTGGATGAACTGCATGACGGCCTGCTGCTGGATCTGGCCGCTCAGCTCTGCATCGGTCGGAAGCAACTCGTCCGTGTCCTGGATGTCGTAAGCCTCAAAGATCTTCTCCAGGAAGGCCCTGCGCTTAAGCGGGAACTGCTGGTAAAACGGGTCCTTGCTGGCGATGTTGTAGAGCTCGACCATCCGCTGCTTGTAGGCTTCCTTGTTTGCTATTGGCTCCACCGACGAGCCGGCCGGTGTCAGGAAGAACTCGCCTTGGATCTCCTCCGGGCTGATCTCCGGCCATTCCGCGTCATCCTTATCGAAGAGTGGAAGCAACCGGATATCGTCGATGTATTGCTGGTTGAGCTGGATCATCTTCCGGCTGATTGCCACGAGCAGCTTCTTCTCGAGCGAGCTGATGATCATCTTGAAGCGCACGCTCGCGTTGTTATCCTTGCTCATGGTCGTCGTGGCCGTTTCCTTGGCACCGCTCGAACCCATGACCACGTCCTGCGCTCCAGTGGCGTCTTGCGCGTCCTTGCGAATTGTCGCTTCCTGGTTAAAGGATGTCGTGACGCCGCTGTCGACCGCGTCGAGCACCGCCAGATCGTCCATCTTGTCGAGCTCAATGATGCCACCTTGCCGCCATTTCAGCTGCTTGCGGTCCAGCACCGCGCCGCGCCGGACCTTGAACATCCGCCGCATGCTGTACGAGCGGTAGTCGATGCGCTGGTTGCGTTCGGTATTCAGCTCCTGCTGCAGGTCGTAAATGGATTCCATCACACCGACGCCGTAGAAGTTCCCCGGATCGTCGCAGTAGACGTCTTTGTCATAGGGCTTCTTCTTGTGCCAGAATGGATTCCCCGCGTCCTTTGCGAGGTACGTTCGGTTGATTATGATGACCTGCCGGTCGTCCTCCCAGTAGAAATGCACCTCGAACAGGTTGTCGTCGCCATCCTGCTCCAGATTGGCGTCGTCGACGTTCGGCAGCCCGATCGCGTTCATGCGGTAGTCCCGGGCCTTGTTCTTGGCCGAAAGCTTCGGGATCTTCTTCCATTCCAACTTCATGTCGTCATCATCATCGGCCATCCGCTGCAACTCCTCCTTGGAGAGGTAGGCCACATGACCGCAGAACCGGGCGTCGTCGATATCCTCGGCGTTCGGATCCACGAAGAACAGCCCGAGATCCATGAACTTGACCTCGGGATCGTCGTAATCGACGGTCGTCTCTTGAATCGGCTGCCAGTCCTGTATAGGCGTGAAGCCATCATCATCCAGCATAGGCATCGGCTCCCCCGTCAACGGGTCCGGCTCGTCGCTCATGACCGGCTGCAGCTCCCGGCGGATGCGCGTCCGCTCCGTGTACCGCCAGCCTGTGTAGGCGACCGTCGTTCCGTATAGGCAACACGTCTTCAGGCCGCTGATGAACTCGTCCTGGATGTCCATCGGAACGTTCATCTGGAAGTCGAGCAGCACTTCCATTTTCTTGGCCGCGTCCTCCCAGGGCTTCGTCTCTTTGTTGGCTCGATAATCCATGACGTTGATCGGCACACCTCGGAGCCGGACATACGGCCGCGCCGCGAACAGCGTCTCCACCAGCCGTGGAAGGATCGTCTCCAACATGGTGAAAGCCATCGGGATGCTGATGTTGCTCCGGTCCTTGATGACCTTGCCTGTATCCCGATCCTTGAGCTGATCGACCATATTACGCCAGATCTTGTAGTAGCGAGTCCACCGCTCCTTGTATGTCCGGTCTCGGTAATTCTCGGCAGCCTCGATGCGCGTCATGTACCAGGCCGCGTCGCGCTTACGCTTGTTGTTCGTCGCCAAAGCCTTCCCTCCCCTCGTTGATTACCGGATCGCCTACATGGTAGAGCCTGCCGTTCATCCCCATGCAGACCAGCGGCCGCCCACACTCCCCGCAGCTATAGGCCGCGCCAGCATCACCGTATAGGTCCACGACCAAATGGTGTTTTCCGCAGCAGCTTATCATGAGCCCCGTCGCCTCCCGGTTAGCGCGGGAGTACCGGAGCCGTATCGTCTTCTTCAATAGCCCGTCCCTCCGAAAGCCTCTTCGTAATCATCTGCCGGATCGTAATAGCTCTCCGGCTCCATTTGCATGCTCTGCTGGCCGCGTGCCTGATGCGCGATCGCCAGCGACAGGATCAGGTCGTCGTGCTTGCCCGGCGATGCCTCAGGCTTGCCAGTCGGCCCGCGCACGAAGGACAGCATCTCGTGCAGCGTCGCCAGATCGTTGATCAGCT
This sequence comes from Paenibacillus sp. P22, assembly GCF_000469945.2. Taxonomy (NCBI): domain Bacteria; kingdom Bacillati; phylum Bacillota; class Bacilli; order Caryophanales; family Paenibacillaceae; genus Paenibacillus; species Paenibacillus sp. P22. Next base: position 8,436 of record NZ_CBRA020000150.1, read on the forward strand.
CGATGCTCTCCCGCACGACCGTGACCAGCTCGGCGATGATAACCGGCCTCGTGACACTCGTCGTGCGGAAGCCGTGCTTGGTCTGCTCCGGCTCGTTGATGTCATCCAGCTTCTCGCGCCGGTACTGCCGCCAGTAACCCAGGCGCTCCAGCTCCTTGATCGGGTGCAAGTCGAAGTTCATCTCGATGGCCAGCAAGCCGTAATTGTAGAATTTGCCGAAGCAGTACATCTGCTTTGCATATAGGTCAGTGTCGCTGTGGCCGTGCCATACCGCCACCTGCTCGCCGGTGATGTTGTCGAGCATCTGGCCGGCGGAATAGTCCTTGCCCCCCTCCGACGTGTCGCCGCCCATCGCGTACGGCCGCCGCGGCTCCGGATGTTTGTAGATCGTACAGACCCCGTTAGGGTCGGGTACGAACCGGATGGAGCTGTCGACTATGCGCTCCTGCGTGTACTGGTAGACGAAACTTCCGCGCACCGGCCCCTCGCCCGCTTTGCGCTGCTCCTCGTACCGCACGCGAAGCAGTTCGATGCGAGCCATGACCTTCCGGCTGTCGAACACCGGCGTACCGGTCATCAGGAAGGCTTCCAGGTCGTTGGCCGGGTACTCCTGCCGGAACTGGTCCTCCTTACTCCGATCTGGCGTCTGCGGCATCTCGCTGATCTTCCAGCGGCGCCACTTGATCTGCTCTGGGCTCAAGCCGTACCGCTCGATGAGCTTCTGCTCCTCTTCGTCGTACTCGAGCCGCTCGCCGGCCGCCAGCGGAAGCAGGTATTCCGGATGCTGGAACCAGGCATAGAAGTGCGCGCGCCAGTTGTTCCCGCCGCGCTTGGCGTCCTCATAGGTCTGGTGGTAGTAGTTGCCGACCCCATTCGCCGTGCTCTCGATGACGATCTCGCCGTCCGGAGGCACCGCCTGCAGCAGGCCGGTCATCAACTCCTCCGGGTTCGGCCAGAAGGCTGTTTCGGAGCAGAGCAGATAGTTGATCGTCTGCCCGCGGCCAAAGCTGGACGAGCCCGCCGTGCCGACATAGATCCGGCTGTTGTTGCCGGCGAAGAAGAATTCCTTGCGGTTTCCGTACTTCGGCCGGTTCTTGCCGTTGTTCAGCTGCTCCTTCTTCGCCTCCGGAAGCCGCTCATACATGAGCTGAACCGTCTGGAAGAGCTTCTGCGTACTGTCCGCGTCGTGCGCGACGACAACGGCCGTGACGTTCTCCTCGTTGATGACAGCCTCAAAAAACCTCGCCAGCGTGAGCGTAGAAAAGCCCAACTGGCGAGGTTTGAGAATGATGTCGCGGTTTGTCTTGTTGTTCCAATACATGTCCTGAATCGGGTTGAAGCGCAGCGGCACGACCTGCTTCGTCTTGTTCCGGATGTAGAGCCGCTCTTGGATGTATTCCCGCGGTCGCCGCTCCCACTTAGGCGTGTTCTTGACCTTGGCCTGCTCCTTAATGCGGTTATGGATGTTGGCGAGCAGCATCGCCCTCGACTCCAGCCTTGATCAACTCCAGATCCTCCGGGAGAGCCGTATGCGACAGGCTTCCGCGCTCGCCGTCCGCGGGCTCAATCAGGACGACGAGCTTCGGACCGAACCTGCCCGTGATGACGCCCGTCTTACCGAGCAGCAACGCCATGACCGACTTGCTTCCGACGATTCGTACCGTGTCCCCGATCTTCATACTTCCGTCCTTGGCTCGCGCTTGTCCAACCCAAACGTGCACGAAGTCATTCCAGCACCGCCGGCATTGGAGCACCACTGATTGCCCAGGCGATTCACCAGCAGACGAGCGCCGCAGCGCGGACATTGTGCATCCGACCACTCACCAATGAGGAGCCGCTCATGCAGGCGCTCGAAGCAAGCCTTGATTACCCGCGCATCCAAAAGGGCATTGTGCTTCTTCCCTTGAACCTCAAGGAGAGCATATTCCTCGCGGCTTACGTCCGGGTCCACGCCTGCCACCTTGAAGAGCGTGCAGATGTCGAAGGGGATATAATAGACGTTCTTCGGAATGTTGAACGCGTGACCGAACAACTTGTTGAACAGCACCCAGTCGTAGGAGAGGCAGTCGGACCACATCTCGACGGACGGATACAGGCTCAGCCACTCTTCCAGCCTGCTCGCAACAATCTGAGAGTGGTCGCGGATCAACCAGTCGCCTTCAGCGATTCGATAGTAATGGTCGCGCTCCTGGTTTATGATCAAATTCTCAATCACGTTCTTCTGGAGCCAATCGTCGACTTGCGCCTTATCGTAGTCCGTCAGCTCCGCATAGAATGTCCGTCCATCCTCTGCAATCAAACCGATGCTGATCAACGTCGTGTTCTGATGGAGCCCGGTGAACTCCGTGTCGAAGAATACCCTCATGCCTCCTGATACCCCCTCATCTGCTGTTGCTGCTCGACGATCCGCTGCAAGCGCGGGTTTGCTGCAATCTTCTGCTCGGCTATCTCGTAAGCTTCGGCATTCTCCTGCCGAAAGATGTCCATGAAGACGGACAGGTACTCCTGGATCAGTGAGAACTCGAACGCCTTCTCCCGCAGGCTGGCCATGAACCGTGCGTTCTCCCTCAGCTCCCTGTTGAGAGCCGTCATGTTTCCGATGTTGCGCCGCAGCTCCAGCGTGAAGCCGATGCCCCAGCTGTCCAGCGCAGTCACATCGCCGCCCTCCCGCAACTCGTCGCGTAGGATGATCATGCGCCGCTCGAACATGTCCGGCAGGTTGGCCAGCCATTCGAAGCGATCGGCAAGTACCTGCGTCGTCCGAAACTGTAAGTCGATCAGGTCGATGTCCCTCTCGACGAGCCTGGTCATCCGCTCCGCGCTCTGTCGGACGATCTGCCTCTTCTTCTCTGGTGGGATGATCGTGGAGACCGGTTCTGCCCCCAATGTTGCCGGCGGAATCTCGGCAGACTCCAGCGCCTCCAGATAACGGCGCACCGCCATGTTGCTCACAGGCTCCTTCGCTTCCTTGGAGCAATCCGCCGCAATCTGTTGCGGGTTCTTCCCATTCCTCAGTCCGGCCGCAACGATGTGCTGCAGGCCAAGCTGTTCGATCTTCAGCGGCTTCGCCATCGTCCGCCCTCCTTAACGTTAAGAATTACATGATGAGGTTTGAAGACCCATCTTTACGTTAATTGCCCAATCAAAAAAGCCCCAATCCCTTATCCAGCAAGGGCTCGAGGCTTAACGTTATGCTTTTCGTTAAATGGCGAGGTGCACGACGAAAATTAAATGTTGATTTCGGCAAAGCGAATTTCCAAACCTAACTTAAGTTCGTATAATTTCTCGTTCACTGCATTTAAATAATTAATATAATAATTACACTTCGTAAATAGTTCTTGGTCTTCAATATCATATGAACTAATTTCTTCATAAATAGTTTTTCCCAAAGAAAATATGTAACTCAAATTATTATAATAATCAACACCAACTACGGCGGATTCTCGCTTAAGAATATCCTCTTTTTTCAAGAAACTATGTAAAGCCACACCATAATGCTTATATTTTCTGGCATCAAAAAGTTCTTTCAGTTTTTCCTCCAACTGATAGGCTTCACTAATGATTTTATCAGCGTTTACTAGTCTGTCAGGGAAACTACGAATAAAATCATCTTTCCTTTGATGTTTAATTGTATATCTAATACCAAATAAAGTTACAAACCCACCTATTATGGAGCCTGTAAAAGACAAAGCATCCCACTCATTTTCGTGTCCAAAAAATAATGAAAATTTTATTTGCAATAAAGATACAAGAGAGAATTAAAAAAATACATAGAAGCACTATGGTTGAAGATCGAAGTCTCGAATCAAAGCGCCACCTATTTTTTAATAGCGAAAGCTTGTTTTGTTTTTTCATATCGCACCCCATCCCATAAATTAACAAAAAAAGCTTATCCCAGAAGGAATAAGCTCGTCAACTTCGTATTTTCTATTTTCTCCCTGGCCCGCTCAATGTACTTCTGCACGCTGCTCCGCCCAACATGAAGCTCGCGGCTTATCTCCTCGAACGTCATGCCGTCCACCACATTCAGCATGTAGCATTGCCGCTCCCGATCCGAGAGATCTCGCATGGCTTCCTCGATCCGGAAACGCTCATCTTCCGTCAGGTCCCGCGAGCTCCGGTCCCGCTCGACCACCCAGCGGCTGTTCGGGCTGCTGTAGCTGTCCAGGATGGCCGGGTCCCAAGTCTGGATCCGCACAGCCCTCTCCACTCCCTTAAAGCTCCCTGGACGCCGGCCGGTCTCCAGCCAATCGATGACGTAATCGCACTCCGCCACCATTTCGGCAATTCGGCTCCGCTCCGTCTTGTCCGTTGTTCGGGCATGAAGAGCGCGGGTCATCTTCCGGGAACGCCGGTAGTTCTCTGCCGTCGCCGGCCCCAAGTTCATGATGGTGTAGTTTTGGCTCTGCGTGTACAGCGGTCCGATTGCCATCTCTGTTCATCCTCCTTCTGAATGAGCCAAAGAGCGCCGCAATGGCGCCCCTGGCAATTGGTTATGGATTAGGCCGTCCGAAGCGTTGCTGCTCCTGCTTCGAGGCGTTCAATTCTTCCTTCCAGCGCTGCGAATCGCTCTGCAATTTCCGCTGGCGAGAGCGCCACCGTTCCATCAGCGGGCTTTCCTTCCACGGCGTCGTCTTGAACCGCGTCCTCAGAAAATCGATCGTCGGAATCTGTGCCAGCCGGCTTGCCCTCTTCCTGCTGTGCTGGAGCTGCCTCCGCAGTCGGGAAGCTGACAGCCGGCGGCACTGGAATCGGTTCAGCCCCACGGCGAGCGAGTTGGCGGTTCAGCTGCTCCAGCTTCTCGCGCTTCAGCCGCGCCTCGCGGTCATCATCGCTCTCAGGCTTGAGTGTAGAAGTCAGCACCAGGCCGCCTTTGTTGCCGGAGACCTGACGGCTCTTGTACGTCCGCAGCATGCCCTCCAACTCGTCGATTTGGCGCTTGTAGCTCTCAGCCTGCGCTTGCTGCCGCTTGGCTTCTACCTGAGCCTCTTCGAGCTGAGCGACGGCGTTGTCGCGCTTGCTCTCGGCATCCTGCGTGGCTGAGATAGCTGCATGCTTGGCGGCGCGCTCCATGGCCAGCTCGTTGTACAAGGTGTCGATCTTGGTCTCGAACTGAGTGCCGTCTTCAATCAGGGTCTGGATCCGATCCTGCAGCTCCCGCTCGTGTGCCGTATGCTCGTCCAGCAACGCAGCCAGCTCGTCATTGTGCTGCGCGAAGGCGTACTCCTTAACCTGACTGATCAGGTTCCGGATCTCGTCATTGGCGCCGATGACTCCCCAGCGAGCATCGTAATCCTCCGGCAACTGCACGTCCGCGACCTCTTCAGCCTGGCGTTGCAGACGCTCCGATTCTTTCATTTGAGCAGCGATGCCGGCCTGCTCGTTCTCCAGCACTGTCCGGCGGAAGCGATCGTCCGGATTCTCCGGGTTCAATGAGCTCTTCTCTACCTCGAGGGCATCGTACTTGGCTTGCAACTCTTCTTGTGGCATTTCATATCTCCTCTCGTTTTCTGATACTCCGCCTGCTCCAACATCTTGAGGAGACCAACCTCCCGGCCCGTCGAGTCCTTCAGCACCCCGTAGCCACCATGAATCTCCCATCGGCCCTTTACCATCGTCCTCTCCTGCCTTATGATTGAGTTGTGTATGTTCTGGTCGCCTTCTGCGGCCTTTTTTATTTCCCCAGCGTAGGAAGCGCATTTTTACCTCCTTGAAGGCCATAGCCTCCCTGTGTTGTGCTGCCCCTGGGGGTTATATGCTGAGCTGCAGCTGTCCTTCATCGGCGGTTGCGTATCGCTCGAACGCCAGCACCTTTCCGGAGCCGACGCAGAGCTCGGGGAGGTTGGCGCGGACAAGCGCCGTCGCCAGCGGCGGGCAGACGCTGTTTCCGCATCGAGCGACCTGCGCGGATTTGGGTACTGCCTTGCCGTTCGCATACTTGTCGATGATGTAGCTGGCCGGGAAGCCCTGCGCCGCGAAGAGCTCGTGCGGCTCCAGCATCCGCATGCCGATGTCGACGATCTGATAGTCGACTCCCGCGATTGTGACCAGCCCAAACCGGTCCTTGGTCGTTACCGTGTGCAGCGGATCCGTCAGCATCTGGCCGTTATCAGCCGAGCCGTAATATTTGAGGAGGAAGGCCCGAACCTCACCGACGTGCAGGCCGCCGGCCGTGATGGTCGGCATCGGCTCCGTGACTGGCTGGCCGTCCGCGCATGTGCCGCGAAGCTTGACGAGGTGACTCGTGACGATCGAGGACTTACCTCCCCCTCCCGCCGTTACGGTCCCGACCGGCTCCTCGGCGGCGCTGCCTACCGATTGCCCAAAGTGTCGGGCGATGTGAGCGGTGACGAGCGAATTGTGATCCTTGGTCGTCACGGTTGACAACGGCTCTTCCAAGTCGGGGCCCGCGCCAGTGTAGTCCCCCCCGAAATGCTTGGCGAGGAAAGCGGCTGTCAGTGCGAACTTGTTTCCCCCGGCCGTCACCGTGCCGACAGGCTTGTCGAGATCCAACACCCGCGGCTCTTGCCCTGGACGCTCACCGTATCCCATTTGGATCAGCGCCGGGCTGACGAGCATATGATGACCGCCAGTCGTGATGGTCCTCAGTGGTTCCTCGAGCGTGCTTCCAGGGTGACCGGTGGTATTGACCGCCATCAATGGGGCAACCAGCAGATGTTCTTCTTTCGTTGTAATAGTCGTCAACGGGTCCACCAGCTCATATTGCAGTCGGTCTCCTCCGAAGCCGGTCTGGCCGATGCGGGCAATGAAAGGAGCGATGAACGGGCGCTCTGCTTCAAGCACAAATCGCTGAATGCCCCGGGCTATCCGGCGCTCCGTATTTTCCGCCAGGGGTTTGGAGCGTCCGAAGATGCTTTTGCACGGGATGGACCAGTCGATGATCTCCGCCGCCGTACGCCAGGGGAGCAGCCGTCCAGACTTAACTGCCTCGCTTTCCGGGTCTCCGTGTGTCGGCTCAGGCCATTCGATCGGGCGGCCGTCACAGCGCGCCGCCAGGAATAGCCGCTTGCGTATCGTCGGCGCGCCGTAGTCGCATGCCCGCAGCTCCCGCCAGTCGACCTTGTAGCCCTGTCGCTTGAGCGCATTCACAAAGCAATTAAAGGTCCTGCCCTTCTGCTTTGGATCCGGGAATCCATCTAGCAACGGCCCCCACGTTTTAAATTCCTCGACGTTCTCGAGCATGATGACCCTCGGTTTAACCGTCGCCGCCCAGCGGACTGCCACCCAAGCGAGCCCGCGGATATTCTTTTGAACCGGCTTGCCGCCTTTGGCCTTCGAGAAGTGCTTGCAGTCCGGGGAGAGCCAAACCAGCCCGACCGGACGCCCCGAAGCGACCTCCCGCGGATCCACTTCCCAGACTGACTCGCAATAGTGCTTGGTCTCCGGGTGGTTGGCCTCGTGCATGGCGATCGCGTCTGGGTCGTGGTTGATGGCGACGTCTACGCTGCGGCCGATGGCGATCTCGATGCCAGTGCTGGCCCCGCCGCCGCCGGCAAAGTTGTCGATGATGAGTTCTCGCACTCCCTATCCCTCCTTATGAAACTGACTCAGCCGGTCAGTCCATGCAGTAGAAACCCTTCCCAATCCGTTCAATATCTTCATCCGTCGCCGGGGAAACGAGGAAAGCCCGTCCCTTTAAGAAAAGGACTTCCTCTTCACCGGCTTTCATTTGCAACAACTCGTCTTCATACGGAAATTTCTGGTCCATGCTATCCTCCAAGGGGAAACGGGGCTTAGGCCGCCCCGTTGTCGTCTCTTTGCTCGTGGATCATGCGCTTGACGCGCTTCTTGTAGGCGGTGAAGCTCACCTGGAGCTTGGAGCTGCTGGTGTTGAGCTCCTTCGCGATTTCGACCCAAGACTCGCCGCTATCGCGCTTCCGGGACAGGATACCGGGGAAGTCGAAGGGGATATCCTGGAACGATGGCTTGACCTCCAGAATGAACTCCTCGAGCTCGCCTTTGCTCACATCAGGCTCCGGGCCTTCCTCGCCTTCACCGCTCGGCTCGCCGCTATCTTCCGGAACCTCAGACTCTCCACCTTCCTCGTCTGGTTGGCCGCCTCCAGCCTCACCATCACCGCCGGCCGGCGGCTCGTCGGATCCGAAGTCCAGCTTCATGCCCGGATCTTCGCCCTCTTCACGCTCTGCAGACTCCACAACGCTGCTGCCGTCGATTTTGGCCACCAGCGCGCCGCCCGGTCCGCGGTCGAAGAGCATCTCGACTTGCGGATTGCCGAACTGCACGATCATGTCATGGCCGCGGAAGCTCGCAATCTCTGCAATCTTGGCAAAATTCATGCCTTCAGGGAGCTCAAGCACGACCTTGTTTTTGCTTGCGAGTGTGATTTTTTCGAACTTCGCGTTGAACTGTACGTTTGCCATTTTCAAAACATCCTCTCAGGTTTGTAATGACTTCCTCTTGCCTCTTGATCAGCCGGACCGGCTCGTGCAGCGCGCGGGCGATATGCGCGAGGACGTAGGCGTCCGTAATGTTGTTGCTCTTGCTCCGAAAGCCCCAGCGAGCGTAAACCTCGACGGCCAACTCCTCCTTGGCGCAGTTGCCGCTCGCGCCGCTGTACTTCTTCAGTGCTGACGGCGCGACCTCGGTGTAGGCGATGCCGCGGAGCGTCAGCTGCATCCGGATGGCCCAGCCAATGCCGCCGAGTAGGAACCCGTGCTGGCTGGCGAAGCCGAAACCCTCGATGGCTACCCGATCGCCGGGCTCTACGAGGGCCATGATTTTACCGACCAGCTTGAGCATCGCCTGCGGAGTAGGCGTCTGGCCGTTCAGGCTGTCCTCAGTGACCTCCCGCTCCTCCCAAATCTCACCGTCCTCATCCAAGACAACCAGGCCGGTCTTGGTGCTTGGGTCGATCCCGACGTATCTAGACATCAGCCAGGGCGGTCCGCAGTTGCACCGCCGCGTAGTTGTAGCATGCGGCCGCCGTCACCGCGCCGAACTCGCGCATGCGCTCCGCCTTGGTCTCCAGATCGTCCAGCACCCGGAGGAAGCTGTCCCCGGCGCGCTGCCGGCGCTCTACACAACGCGTTTCCAAGTCAGCCCATGGCAGCAGGGCCAATTCCTCACCAGCGCTGCGGCTGCCTGCGCCTTCGTCTTGTAACGTGGCCCGATCGGCCGCCCCCTGTACATCAGCTGATACATTCCATGTCCCTCCTTGGGTTTTGTAAAATTCAATCAGTCCGTCGACCAGTGCTTCTGGATCGATTCCGGGCAGCTCCCGCTGCACCTCTTGCGGCTTCGGCTCTATACCGGTTGCCATATACAGCCGTTTGACCGCCTCATACGAGTGCCATTTGTTCATGACGCATGTTCTCCCCTCTGTCCAAATTGACAAGTCGGTTGAAGTCCTTCAAGAAGGCCATCTCAACCGTTCCAAGCGGACCATCCCGCTGCTTCGCGATGTCCAGCTCGATGATGTTCTTCTTGGTTGATTCCTTGTCGTAATAGTCGTCTCTGTACAGGAAGCCGATCACATCCGCCTCCTGCTCAATCTCGCCGCTCTCCCGCAGGTCGCTCATCATCGGCCGCTTGCTCTGCCGCTCTTCGACCTTCCGGCTGAGCTGCGAGAACACTACCACCGGGATTTTTAGCTCCTTGGCCAGATCCTTGAGGCCGCGGATGTTCTCGCTGACCAGGTCGTACCGCTTAGCCCCCGGCGCGCCGCCGATCTTGCCAAGGTAGTCGATAAGGATATACCGCAGGCCGCGCTCGCGTTTGATCTTCCGGGCTTTGGCCTTGATCTCGGCCACCGTCGTGCCGGCTTGATCGTCGATCACGAAGTTGGCGTTGCTCAGGATGCTGATGGCCATCGTGTACTTCTCCCACTCCTCCGGCAGGATCGTGCCGGCCTTAAGGGACTGGAGGCTTATGCCCGAGATGTTCGAGACCATCCGGCGGGCCAGCTCGTCGGACGAGCTCTCCAAGCTGAAGATCGCGCCAGGCTCCCCCGGCTGCATGCCATCGGCAAGCGAGATGTTCAGAGCGAGCTGATTCATGAGCGTCGTCTTGCCCATCGACGGCCGCGCCCCAATGACGATCAGGTTGTTATCCTGCAGACCGCTCAGGATCTTGTCCAGCGCGTGGATACGTGTCGGAATGCCGCTCATGCCGCTCTTGGCGCCGGCCAGCATCCGCTCGAAGCTGTCGTGGAAGTTCAGGGCAGCGGTCTTAGCGTCGACCATCGTCTCGACCTTGATGGTCATGTCCGAGACGCGGGAGAGCTTGCCCATCGTCGTCGTAATGGCCTCACGGATCTGCTCCCGGTCTCGGAGACCGCCTTGCTGCACCAGCTCCTGACAGGTCCGAATGCCAGCCCGCAGCGCCGCGATGTCCCGCAGCCGCTCGCAGTGACTCGTGATGTTCACCGTCGTGATGACGTTCCGGGTCATGTCCGCCATCTTGGCGATCGAGACGCCGGTCTCTTCCAGCGCAGGGATCAGCGCCGTCAGGTCTATTTGCTTCGGGTCCTCCTCCCACAGCTCATAGATCCGCTTGCAGAGCTTGGAGTATGCCGTGTGGTAAAAATAGCGGGGCTGTACGGTCTCGAAGACCTCGGCGATGCATTCCGGCTCGTAGACCATGGCGCCGAGGATATGCTCTTCGAGCAGCGTGTCAAACGGCACTTGGTTTACGTCTGCTGATTCCTGGGATCTCTGGGATGACATAGGTTCCGTTTCTCTTCGCCTCCTCGACGATGGCTCTCCGCCGGTCCTGCTCGGCGATCCAGTCGTTGGTTTCCTCGATGCTCATGATGCCGCCGTAGTGTCGCTCCTGCACCGCGGACTGCTGCCGGGCCGGGCTTGGAACGACCTGAAGCTTCGGCGGAGCCTGACGCCGCTGCCACTCTTCCAGTACCGGGTTCCGGTAATAACTCAGGGAGCCGATTGTTTGGCCCTTGGCCGTTCGGTCCGCATGCACCCGCTCCATCACCTCACAAACCAGCTCGGAAGGGATTCCCTGTTCAAGCACCTCCTGGATCGTCTGGCGGTCCATCATCGTGATCTGCGTGTCGATCTTCCGGTGGAGCTCGCAGTACATGTCCAAGACCTGGATAAAGGGGTCCGGGTTCGGATCTTGTTTTTCAGCCCCGGAGGGGAAAGATTTTAAGCAGCTGCTTTTAAGATCTTTTTTTATCTTTGCTTTAATAATTGCTTTAGAGAGCCGGAAAGCCTTGATACGACTGGTTTTTTTGAGGTTCGCGGTTCTTGTTTTAAGAACTCGGAAGTTCTTGTTTTGAGAAGTTTTCGGTTCTTGTTTTAAGAACTCTTGACCATTCGAGTTCTTATTTTGAGAACCGCTTAGTTCTTGTTTTAAGAACCGTTGAGTTCTTGTTTTAAGAACTTTTCCAGGGCTGCTTCGACTGATATTTAAAGCGATAAGATCCTTCATCAGCTCCGAATCGTGCCCCCTGTTCGGGGTGATCTGCCACTGGTCGAAGTGCTTGTTGAACCGGAAGATGCCCTCTGTCTTCTCCCAAGTGATGACCTTAGCGAGTACCAGAGCCTCCAGTTCGTCGCGGATATTGTTCTTTGTCACCCCGCAGAGGGTAAAGTGCGCGAGCTGAGGAATCACGGCGTCTGGTCTTCCGCAGCCCCAGCTGAGCGTCAAGATGAAGTCGATGATGTTCCGCTGCCTCTTGCTGAAATTCCGCCTGATCAGCTCCCTATGAACCTCGTGTGATATGCGTATGTGTGCGTCGTCCGGCTGTGGGTTGACCTGCGATTCCATCGGCCGTGTCCTCCTCTCAGATAGGATCAGTTCGCGTATCGGTTGGATGTGCCAAAGAGATTGGCATGATTCGGAGCCCAGGCGGGCGGCCCGTACTTGCTGAGGTATCCCAGGCGGTTCAGCCACTCGTCAACCGGCTTCTCCAAGTGGAGCGCCACGAGCAGTTCCCAGGTCGCTTTCACGTCGTTCAGCGCGCGGTGTGCGCCGTCGAGCTCGATACCGTAGCTGCTGGCCATGTTCTCCAGCTTGTGCGGGTAGGGATGCCGATCACGGCAGATCGTGAGCGTGTCGATGAAGGGGTTCGTGAAGGTTTTTCCGGCCAGCCGCTGCATGCTGTGATGCAGGAACTGGAGGTCGAAGGCCGCGTTGTGTGCGACCAGGAGGCTATCTCCCATCAGGTTCCGAAGGATTTTGAAGGCGAGCACCTCGTCGGTTGCCTCGGTCAGCATCGCCGGTGTGATGCCGGTCAGCTCGGTGATCTTCGGTTCCAGCGGAAAGTCGATTCGGATGAGGGTACTGAACTCAGCCACGATCTGGCTGTTCTTAATTCGGACGGCCGCCATCTCGATGACGCGGTCACGGTCCGGCTTGAGGCCGGAGGTTTCAAAGTCAAACACGGTGACGTCGTTTAGCATGTTCCTCGCTCCTGTTCTCCTGCAGCCAGATAACCCGCTGCTCATAGTTGGCGCTGCGCACCGTGTAGTTCGGGTAGCCAAGCGCAAAGTGTTTCTTAACCTCTTCCTTGAACCGCTGAGGATCTGAGCCGTAAAAGGCCCAGATCCACTCCGCGACGCCCGACCGGCACATTGGCCTGCCGAGCTCGTCGAGCTTAGGTTCAAGCACCGCTCGCAGCTCCGTCGAAGTTCATCTCGCCAGCTCCCTCGGCCTGCTCCAGACTCCAAACCGGATTCTCCATTTCGATGACCGATCCATCCGGCTGCAGTTCAATGGTCTTGCGTGGATCGACGTCCTCGCTGTAGCCCATCTGCATTTCAATCGAGAGGATGCCCCACTTCGAGAGCATGTTCCGGATGACCGTCTTAAGAGCCATAGCGTCGTAGTCGATCTTCCAGCCGTAGTCCGTCTTCGAGTATTGCTTCCGATGCGCCTCGATTTCGTCCCGAGTCCAATAGACCGTCTTTCGGAAGCCGTTGACGAGCTCGAAGTAGCCAGCGTAGCCGATGATCTTATCCGAGGTCTTGGCCTCGAAGTCAATCACGAATTCCTCCGTCAGGCGATTCCAGACGACCAGCTCACCTTCGTATACCTCCGTCACGTTGATGGACTTGTACTGCCCCGTTCGCAGCGCCAGCTGGATGTAGCCCTTGTAGCCGAGTTGGAAGGTAGCGCGGTTCTTGTAGGGAACGATCCAGGCGTAGCCGAGATTCCGATCGACAGGCAAGTCCAGCGTCGCGGCCACCATGCAGGATGCGATAACGCTCATGGGCTCGCATTTTTGCAGGTTCGAATCAGCCGTGTAAAGGTTGAGCATAGAACTCATGAACTGCGGCGCCCGCTTGTCGAGGACTTCCTCGAAACGCTTCTTGATGGCCGGCGCTGCGAGAAAGCTCTTCAGCCCCTCGTTCTGAGGCTTCGGTGCTGCCGGCGCGTTGTTGGCGCGCGTCTGGAGCTTGTTGCCGAGCTCCGTGGTGCTTCTGCTTGC
>NZ_CBRA020000151.1:0-3431 GCF_000469945.2 Paenibacillus sp. P22
TCCCCAATGGGATGATGAGGCCTGTTTCCTCGGCCAGCGGAATGAAGTCGGCCGGCGAAATAAGGCCCCACTGCGGATGCTGCCAGCGGACGAGCGCCTCGAGACCGACGATCATGCCGGACATGATGTCGACCTGAGGCTGATAGTGGACCTTGAACTCGCCTCTCTGGAGACCTTTGCGCAGGCCGTGCTCCAGCTTCATCCTGCGGGTGACCGCTTCGTTCATTTCGGGCGTGTAGAACTGGAAGTGGTTCTTGCCCTGCTCCTTGACGCGGTACATGGCCGTATCGGCGTTCTGGATGAGCGTCTCCTGCGTCTGGCCGTCGCCGGGGTACACGCTGATTCCGATGGAAGGAGTGACGAACATTTCGTTCCCGGAGATCAGGATCGGCTTGGCGAAGCTTTTGACGATGAGGAGGGCTTTGCGGCTGATCTCGTCGGAGGTCGTGCCCGGCAGCAGGATGATGAATTCGTCGCCTCCCAGGCGCGATACGGTGTCGCCGCTGTCGATGCAGTCCCGCAGCCGCTTCGATACCTGGATGAGCAGCAGATCGCCCGTGGAGTGGCCGAGCGTGTCGTTGACATACTTGAACCGGTCCAGGTCGATGAACAGGATGCCGACCTGCTGGGCGGTCTCCTTGGCGAATTCAAGCGATTGCTTGAGCCGGTCTCCGAGCAGCAGGCGATTGGGCAATCCGGTGAGAGCGTCTAGATACACCATCTGATTGATTTTCTGTTCGGCTTTTTTCCGCTCGGTGATGTCCCGGATAATGCTGCTGAAGTACTTCTCTCCGTCTTCGGTCCATGATGCCAGGGACATTTCGATCGGGAACTCCACTCCGTCCTTGCCCAGCCCGGACAGCTCCAGGACGCTTCCGGACCCGTCGGGAGCAAGCGGGGAAGCATAGGGCTCGATCTCCTTGCGGTGCTCGTCGCGCAGGCGGTCCGGAATGATCATCTCCAGCGGCTTGCCGGCCGCCTCGGCTTCGGAGTAGCCGAAGATGCGCTGGGCTCCCTTGTTCCAGGACTGGATGATCGTCCGGCTGTCGGCGAGGATGATGGCGTCGCTGGCCGATTCGATGACGGATTTGAATTTGCGTTCGGACTCCAACGACTGGGATTCGAAGCGCCGGTTCAAATAGGTGCTGATGAAGACGAGGCCCAGGATGACGAGCATGCCGATGAAAATCGCATAGGCGAGCAGCGTGTTGTCCAGCGAGGAGTCGTGGCCGGCTGGGGCTCCGCCTATATGGTGGAAGGAAGCGGCAGCCATGCCCGTATAGTGCATGCCGGCGACAGCCAGGCCCATCAAGACCGCTCCGGCGGACTTGAATTTCCAGACGCCGGAAGTGCCGGAGCGCTGCTTGATGGCGAAGATCAGATGGAGGGCGGCGAGGGAAGCCAGGACGGCGATGGCGCATGATGCCGCTACCAGAGGGGTGTTGTAGGTCACATGCGCCTCTACGACTAAGGCCTTCATGCCGGTATAATGCATGGAAACGATTCCGGCGCCCATCAGCACGGCGCCCGAGCATGAGCGCAGCATAGGAAGAGACGAGCCGCTGACGGTGAGCAAGGCAAGGCCGGAGGCGAATATCGCCGGTACGATGGATACCAGGACCAGCATCGGATGGTAGGTGACCCGGACGGGCAGATGCATGGCCAGCATGGCGACGAAATGCATCGACCAGATGCCGAGCCCCATCGCGACGGCTCCGGAGAGGGTCCAGATGTAGCGCGTGCGCTTTCTGGCCTTGTCGATCAATATGGCAAGATCAAGAACCGTGAACGATGAAATCACGGCGATCAGGATGGATAGGGCAGCAAGCGGCATGTTATAGGAGCTGTGAAGGATAGGCATCGGCGGTTAATCTCCTTAGACAATCGGCGGACGGCGGCAAGCCGGTTTCCTTTTTTGTATATAACGGCAAAATGCACATGGTTGGTAAGCTTTTTTGTAGGAAGGGAAAAAAATTCTTCGGTGTTTCAACAATGAGAGAAACGGGTATAGAAAAAGTTGCCATTCTCTTTTCGGTTCTATTTGGAAAAAGACTATGCTTATCGAAATGAAAATCATTGGGGTGGACTGGCCTCTTGGCCGAGGCTGGATTATAGGATTAGGAGCGGGTAAGGGTGGAATGCTCAAGCTGCAGGATGGAACCATTGGGAATCGAGCTTCGCTGCGGAGGCGAGGAAAGTCTGCTCGCGGTCCGCGAAGCGGCGGATCAACTGCGCAATCAAGGAAAGGACGCGGTTTTCGAGGACAATATACTGAGGATATCGGAAGCGGATTTGCCGGGCATGCTTGATTTTTGCCGGGACCATGCCGATACGGAGGCGATCGCCTTCCGCATTGCTGCCGGGGGAGGGTGGAGATCGCTGGCCGAAGCCGGCTCGATCGCCGGCACGAAGTGGGTCGACGACCTGATCCGCGAAGAGCGGATCAGCTGCCATATCCAGCCGATCGTCAACGGGAACGGGGAGCTGTACGCCTATGAGTTCCTGGCGAGATTCATCCGGGAGGACGGAACCTTGATCTACCCGGGCGAAATGTTCCAGGCGGCCCGGGAGCGGGGGCGCCTGTACGCGCTGGACAAGGCTTGCCGCATGGCTGCGGTCAGACATGCGGCTCCTTTGAAGACCAGGGCCTTCATCAATTTTGTCCCGACGGCCATCTATGCTCCCGAATATTGCCTTCGGACGACCGTGAATCTCGCCGCGAAGCTTGGAGCGGATCCTTCCTTGCTCGTCTTCGAGGTGGTCGAGACGGACAAGGTCGAGGATACGGAGCATTTGAAGCGGATTATGGCCTACTACCGCGAGCGGGGATTCCGGTGCGCGCTGGACGATACGGGGGCGGGATACAGCACCGAAGAGCTGCTGGCGGAGCTGAGTCCCCATTACATGAAGCTGGACATGCAGCATGTGCAGGGCGTCGCGCGGGACGCGGACAAGCAGCGCTCCGCGCTGTCCTTTCTGGAAGCGGCCTTGCGGGTCGGAGCGGTCCCGCTTGCGGAGGGAATCGAGCAGCAGGAGGATTTCGATTGGCTGAAGCTGCAGGGCTATCAGCTGTTCCAGGGCTACCTGTTCGGCAGGCCGGCTCCGGTGGACCGATATTATCCCGGCCGCAGCGATGCTGCTGCTGCGGTCATCGCTTGAAGACGCGGGAATTCGGCCCTCGCAGCAGCCATCGGCTGAAGAAGCCATATTCAGACCCCATAACGGCAAAGTTTGAAAGCGGCGGAGATCGGAGCTTGCATCGGCCCAGCCCCCTGCCATGAAATGTAAGCGGTACAGCCTTGTCCGCCGTCATTGCTGATGGCGGGGAGCATGGCTTCGGCTGCTACCGCAGCAGCCGGATGCCGTCCTCCAGCAAGCCCGCCGACGAGCCTTCAGGGCCCGTGCCGCCCATGGCCGGACCGGAGTCCGCG
>NZ_CBRA020000152.1:0-4771 GCF_000469945.2 Paenibacillus sp. P22
CGCAGTCGGAGCGACAGGAGCAGCCGGAACGACTGGAGCAACGGGAGCAACGGGCGCAACGGGAGCAACGGGCTCAACCGGCGCAACGGGCGCGGCTGCCGGCGGAGCGATCATTCCGTACGCTTCGGGAATACCGATTGTCATGAGTTCTGTTGTCGGCGGCCTGGTCGGGACTGCTGGACTTGTCGCATTCGGTACCGGAGTTCCGTCTGTTGCCGTTGTCGGCGGAACGATCGATCTGACGGGCGGAGCTCTCGGAACGACGCTCGACGAAGCCTTCGTCGTTCCGCGGGCAGGTACGATCAACGCGATCTATGCCTCCTTCAGCAACGTCTTGGCCTTGACTCTCGTCGGCACGACCGTCACGGTAACCGCGCAGCTGTACAGCTCGCCGGTAGGCAGCACGGTATTTTCTCCTCTGGCTGGAACGGCTGTCAATCTCGCTCCCGCGCTCACGGGAATCGTCGCTGTAGGCTCGGTAAGCACCGGCTCCGCAACGGGTTTGGCGGTACCTGTCCCTGCGGGCACCCGCCTGCTCTTGGCTTACACGATCACCGCCACCGGACTTGACCTCGTTCAAGCCGTCACCGGCTTTGCCAGCGCGGGCGTATCGATCATCTAACCGGCTGCATGAAGGCATTTCGAATCGCGGAGCTTCTCCCGCTGGTCCGGAATGTCTTTTTTTAATTAGATAGACAAAAAAATCCCCGTCCGGTCCAAACCGGTACGGGGATGAAGTTAAATGAACAGGTTGATGCCGGACTGATCGGCCTTGCCGAGGTAATAGCCGACGCCGCCGAGCTTGACGCCGTCGATCAGCTCCTCGCGCTTGATGCCCATGACGTCCATCGACATCGTGCAGGCGACGACCTCGACGCCTTGCCCGATCGCGGTCTGGATCAGCTCTTCGAGGGAGGAGATGTTGCTGCCCTTCATGACGCTGCGGATCATCTTGGCGCCCATGCCGCCCATATTCATCCTGGACATGCCCAGCTTGCGGCTGCCTCGCGGCATCATCAGGCCGAACATCTTGCCGATGAAGCTCTTCTCGACCGCCACCTTCTCGGAACGGCGGATGACGTTGAGTCCCCAGAATGTGAAGAACATCGTTACTTTCTTGCCGCTTGCCGCAGCGCCGTTGGCAATGATGAACGAGGCGATCGCTTTGTCCAGATCGCCGCTGAAGACGATGAGGGAGCTGCCTTCGGGCGCCTCGCCCGAACGGGGAGAGGCTGCCGCTGCTTCGGCGGCGGCAGGCTTGCGCACATAGGCCTCGATGACGCCGCGAGGTTTCTTTTCAAGCTGCAGCAGCTCGTTGCGGGACATGGTCGCCCAAGCGCTTATATCCTCGTAGAAGCCCGGGTCGGTCGCCGTGACGCGAAGCACCTGTCCTTCCTGCATCGCATCGATCTTCTGCTTGACCTCGATAAGCGGGCCGGGGCAGCTGAGGCCGCATGCATCGAGCTCGGCGTGGACTTGAGCGACGACTTCCTTCGGCAGCGGAGCCTGTTCGGCAGCCGCTTCGGCAGCGGCAGCGGATTCGGCTCCGGCAGGCGGGATCATGACGAGCGGCTGCCGGGGCGGATTCGGTTTATATTGTGCCATTTGGTAGCTTTTATACCCTCCTGTCAGGTTGCGTACGGAGAAGCCTTTCTGGAGCAGGATGCGCGAAGCGGTATAACCGCGCAGCCCAACCTGGCAGTACACCCAGATTTCCTTTGCCGGGTCCAGTTCACCAAGGCGCTCGCGCAGCTCGTCCACAGGGATATGGAGCGAGCCCGGAATATGGCCGTTTTCATGCTCCAATACCGTGCGGACATCGATCAGCATCGTTCCGCTGGCGCTGCGGGAACCGAGCTCATCGGCCGTGAACACATTCGTTTTGCCGGTCAGGATGTTTTCGGCTGTATATCCGGCCATGTTGACGGGATCCTTGGCGGAGGAGAAGGGGGGCGCGTAGGCGAGCTCCAGCTCGGTCAGATCCGCGACGCTTCCGCGAAGCCGGATGACAGCGGCGATGGAGTCGATCCGCTTGTCGACGCCGTCGGCTCCCACGGCCTGGGCTCCCAGCACGCGGCCTTCATCATTGAAGATAAGCTTGAGCGTCATGGGCGAGGCGCCCGGATAATAGCCGGCATGGGAGCTCGGATGGACGACGGTGACCCGGTAGGGAATGCCGAACCGCTTCAGCATCTTCTCGTTCAGTCCGGTAGCTGCCCCGGTCAGGCCGAACACTTTGATGATCGAGGTGCCTTGCGTGCCCTTGTAGGAGCTGCGGAGTCCGCAGGCATTGTCGGCGGCGATCCTTCCCTGCTTGTTGGCAGGGCCGGCCAGCGGGATGGCGGCTGACCGTCCGCTGACGTAATCCACGACCTCGACCGCATCTCCAACCGCGAACACATCCTGCAGATTTGTTTCGAGGCGTTCGTTCACCCGGATATGGCCCCGTTCTCCAAGCTCAAGACCGCTGTCCTTCAGGAAATTCGTGTCGGGAACGACGCCCGCGGCCCAAATGACGATGTCGGCGGCAACCTTCCATCCGCCTGCAAGGCTGGCTTCGATCCGCTCTCCGGCATCCGCAAAAGCTCGAACCGAATCGTTCATGATCAGCTTGACGCCGCTCTGCTCCATTTCCTTGGCCAGTGCGGAAGCCATCTCCGGATCGAACGGAGCTAGAATCTGGCTTCCCGACTGGATGAGCGTGACATCGAGGCCGAGCTCGCGCAGATTCTCCGCCATCTCCACGCCGATGTATCCTCCTCCGACTACAAGGGCCGCGCGTACGCCGTCCCGGCCGACCTGTTCCTTGATGCGGTCCATGTCGGGAATATTGCGCAGGGTGTGCACCTTCGGATTGCCGATGCCGGGAATATCCGGCTTCAGAGGCTTCGCGCCGGGCGACAGAATCAGAGCGTCGTAGCTTTCCTCATAGAGCCCGTTCGAAGCCGATCTTACGGTGACGGTCTTGGCGTCCGCATTGAGGCCGATCACTTCGCTCTCGGTGCGGATATCGAGCCCGAAGCGCCGGGTCATCGCTTCCGGCGTCTGGACGAGCAGCTTGGAGCGGTCCTTGATGGAATTCCCGATATAATAAGGGAGGCCGCAGTTGGCGAATGAAATGTAGGCATCCCGTTCAAACATGACGATGTGGGCGTCCTCGTCGAGCCTGCGCAGCCGCGCGGCTGCCGAAGCGCCTCCTGCGACTCCGCCGACAATCAGTATTTTTCTAGCCATCAAGCTTCTTCCTCCCCGGTAATCATATGGACAAGCGCCTGGACTTTGGCATCCGGCACCGAATAATGGACCTCGAGGCCGCTGCGGCTCGTCACGACGATGCCGGCGGCGCGAAGCTTCTGCAGATGCTGGGAAACGGTCGATTGCGGCAGCCCGAGGCATTCCTGCATATACGACACATTGCAGGAGCCCTTGCCGATCAGTCCTCTGACGATGCAGAGGCGGATCGGGTGGGCGAGCGCCTTGAGCAGCTCGGCCGCCTGCTCGTAGGCTTTTACGTTCGTGTTCATGTCCATCATGCTGATTCTCCCATCCCGTCTTAATATCGCAATATTAGAATATAGCGATACAAAAGGCAAGAGGAAAGAAGAGGATATTCATGCCGGAAATGTGTCCATTTTTATTCTGCAGGCAGGCATTAACCCCCCCGGAAATGAAAGCAGCCTTGATCCCGTGGAGGATCAAGGTCGTTTCGCTGCTTGAGTCTCGTGCAGGACGGCCCGGTTGAACTTCTCCAGGAGCGCGCCGAATTGTTCCCGCTCCTCATCGGACCATTCCGTCAGCAGCTCGGCGATATAACCGGCTCTTACCTTCCGGTTCGCCTCCAGTGCGAGCGCGCCGGTCTCCGTCAGCTCCAGGGAATAGGAACGGCCGTCCTGGGGATTGGGAATCCGGCACACCAAGCCCTTCTGCTCCAGGGCGGCGGATTGGCGGCTTACGGTGGAAATATCCAGACGAAAATCATCTGCGAGCGCCTTGACGCCGGCCGACCTCCTCGATGAAATTTGCTGAAGGAGCAAATAAGCGGAGCGATCCAGCATTCCTTCCTCCTTGTAGGTCGTGGCGGAGGCGACAAGCCTGGCGAGGATGGAGAGCTCGAGCTCGATATGCTCGAAAGGAAGTTCGTTCATGGCAATTCCTCATTATCATTCGGCATGGGTGGGGCAGCGCATCCAACAGCTGGATGAGCAGTCGGCGGCAGGGATAACCATTGACAGGATGTCCAGTAGTTGTATAATACAAGTATATACTTTCATCATACAACTTGTTTGAGGCATCCGCAAATCGGTATCGAGGGGTTATGAGGATGAAAGCCAAGGATTTTATGATCTCCAAGGTTTATAAAGTCAAGGAAACCGATACGGTGAGGGATGTCATCGAGAGATTTCTTGCATACCGCATCAGCGGCCTGCCTGTCGTCAACGAGCGCAACGAGATCGTCGGATATGTCAGCGACGGCGACATCATGCGATATATCGGCAAGCATGAAGACATCATTGTCGATGCCTTTTATTTCACGGCCGTCGTGAATGGCGACAACGATGAATATGAGGAGAGGCTGAAGCGGCTCCTTCCTTTGAACGTCATGGCGATCGCCAAGAAAAAAGTGGTTACCGCTTCCGTGGAGGACGACATCGAGCAGATCGCCGCCATCCTTGGCAAGAAGCAGATCAAAAAGCTGCCGGTCCACCGGGGCGGCGTCCTTGCGGGCATCATCAGCCGCGGCGACGTCATCCGGCAATCGTTTCAATCTCTT
>NZ_CBRA020000153.1:0-3115 GCF_000469945.2 Paenibacillus sp. P22
GGGAGGCGACGATGCCGGCCATGCCTCCCGTCTCCACGGCGCGGCTGAGCGCCAGGGCAAGCTCGGCCAGGCGAGCATCATCATCTCTCCCGTCCGCTGCGAGAGCCGCCGAGGATGCGGCATGACCGGGAGCTTGCGCCGCCAGCATCGCAGGCCGCTCGGTATGGATGCGGCCCGGCTCCAGCAGAAAGCGCAAGCCCATCAGCTCCTGCGCCTCCTGCAGCGAGCGCGCGGCTGCGGCCGGGTCCTCCCTGCATGACCCCGCAGCGGCGGTGAAGCCTCCCTCGCCCGCGCTTTCCTCCAGCAGCTTGGCGGCCGCCCGCAGCGCCGCTTCCCCGCCGGGAATCAACAGCCCCAGCGAGGCCCCGGCCTCGAAGACCGGTCCAAGCCCTCGGGCTGCGGCTCCCGCCTCCAGCCTCCGCCTGAATTCCGTCTGCTCCAGGCCGTCCTCCAGCCCGGCCTCCGCCAGCAGCACGCGGCCGCCGCGAGCGCCTCCATGGAGCAGCCGCCACAGATCCGCTGCGGCGGCTTCCCGCCCGCCGGCTGTTCCTTCTGCTTCTGCACGGGCGCCCGGGAACAGGCCTGCTCTTCCCGCTTCCGCAGCGAGCGCAAGCGCCTCCTCCGCGTCTCCCGCCAGCAGCGCCAGCAGCGCGTCTTCCCGCCGCTTGGCCGGATCGGCTTCAGTCCCGCTCTGCGCATCCAGCGAACGGGCGATCCGGGCCGCATACTGCTCCAGCTCCTCCTCGTCGACCGGCTTGAGCAGGTAGCCCTCGATGCCGTAGCGGATCGCCTGCTGCGCATAAGAAAAGTCGGCATGGCCGCTCAGCACCAGAATCCGGCAGCCGGAATCCAGCCTCCTGATCTCCTCGACCAGCTCGAGGCCGTTCATCTTCGGCATCCGAATATCGACCAGGACCAGGTCCGGGCGCAGCTCCCGGTACAGACGCAGCCCCTCCATGCCGTCCGCCGCCAGCCCGGCGACCCGGAAGCCGAGCCGCTCCCATTCGATCAGCGTCTGCATGCCTTCCCGAATCGCCGGCTCGTCATCGACAATCAACAAGCTGTACATCCGCTATTCCTCCTTCTTGCCGGGAATGAGAAGCTTGATCTGCGTTCCTCCCCCTTCCGCGCTCTCGAGCCTGAGGCCGCTGCCGGAGCCGTAATTCAGCACCAGCCTTTGGTGGACGTTGCGCAGCCCGATCCGATGCCCCTTGTCCTCGCTGGGATCGTCCAGCGCATCCCGATTGTCCCGCAGCCGCTCCGGCGTCATGCCGACGCCGTTGTCGGCGACGGTCAGCTGCAAGCCGCCGTCCTGCAATCTTCTTCCCGTAATCGATATCCGCCCGCCTTCCCCGATGCCCTCCAGGCCGTGCACGACGGCATTTTCGACCAGCGGCTGCAAAATAAGCGGCGGGATGAGCGTGAGCGACATCTCCTCCTCCACATCGATGACGAATTCCAGACGGTCCTCCCCGTACCGGAATTTCTGGATCTCCAAGTAGTAGCGGACGATCTCCAGCTCCTCGCCGAGAGGAATATGGCGCTGCCCGATCTCGATGTTGTTGCGGATCAGCCTCCCGAGCATGCGCACGACCGAAGCGATTTCCTTCTCGCCTTTCATATGAATCCTCATCCGGATCGATTCCAGCGCGTTGAACAGGAAATGCGGATTGATCTGGCTGGCCATCATCTTGAGCTTGATGTCCCGCTGCCTCACCTCCAGCTCGGTCCGCTGCCGGTGAGAATCCTCCACCTCCGCCATCAGCTCGCGGATGCTCGCCACCATGTTGTTGAACTGCCGGGACAACAGGCCGATCTCGTCATTGCCCTGGATGTCCGAATACACCTGCAGATCGCCCTTGCCGACCCGGCTCAGGTTGCGGTACAGCACGAGCGTGCGCTTGGTCAGCACCGAGGCGACGATATAGATGAGCACCAGCGCGATCGCCATGCTCACGGCCAGCACGCCCATGCCGAGACGGGCGACGCGGTTCGCTTCCCCGACGATGCTCTCCACCGCGAACACCGACACGATACGCAGGCCGTTGACGCTTGAGGCCGGGTTCAGCTTCTCGATGACGACCCGGTACTCCTCGCCGCCGAAGGTCATGTTGTACGTTCCCTCGCTTTTGCCGGCGAGGCCCGGGAACTCCAGCTGGGACAGGCTCTTGCCGATCCAGGAGCGGTTCTTCGCCGCGGCGACCGTATCCGATGCGTCGACGATCATCGTGTCGTAAGGCTCCTGGCGCAGCATCGTGTCGAACAGCTCCGGGTTGACGTCGATGACGAGAACGCCGCTTGTCTTGTAAGTCGGAAAGGGGATCCGGCGCACGAGGCTGAGCGACTTCGCTCCTTTCCTTGTCTCGTTGGACGTGTAGATCCAGTGGATGCCGTCCTTGGCGTTGGCGGCCCGGTACCAGTCCGTCCCGCGGACGGCGTCCGTCAGGTGAAGGAACTCCCAATTCTCCAGCAGCGTATCGTTGTCCGCGTACAGCCGGATATAGTCCACCTCGCGGTACAGCTTCACGGCGCTGCGGAAATCGTTGAACTCCCACAGCGCGTGCGTGGAGTCGAACACGGTCGCGTACCGGGTATTGACCAGGCTGCTCAAGTCCGTGCTGACCATATAATCGTCCGAGAGCTCCATCGGGATGCGCAGGATGTCCGATGTCTGCGTGACGATCTTGTCCACGTTGTTCGTCGTCTGCCGCGTCGCCTGCTCCAGCACGTTGTTCCGGTACTGGGCCGTCAGGAAAATGCCCACGATCAGCACCGGAATCAGCACGACGATCAGGAAGGCGATGAACAGCTGGCTCTTGAGCCGAAGGTTGTTGAAGCGGAATCCGATCCGCCGGATAACTTGTCTCACTTGCGGATGCCTCTCTTTCGATCCATGAAAAAGATAGTCTTAGACCGTATCGTAAGGCAACCGCTTACAAAGGTAAACGGAAAATTCCGCCGCCGCCAGCGGCTCAGCCTGCCCTCTCCGTGCCTGGCGAAGATCCGCTTTCACCTGACAGCGGGCCATGCCTTTCTCTCTCTCCCCGGATAAAAGACCCGAAGGCAGCGCMTCCCAGTGTAATCCGCCGTGACTGCGCCTCGCAGGAAGCGTATA
>NZ_CBRA020000154.1:0-9477 GCF_000469945.2 Paenibacillus sp. P22
CCGTCCGCAGCGTCATTCCGTCCGTCACGCTTCCTGCCGCCCCCTGGACCGAGATGACTCCCAGAAAGATGGTCAGCATGACCCCGAGTATTCCCGCGCCAGTCGTCCGCAGCAGATTGGCGAGCTGCGTCACTTTGAAGCGGTCGCTCAAAGAGCTGGCAATATGGAGGACAGCCGAGAAGAAGAAGAGCGGGAAAACGATCGTGTAGATCAGCGTTCCGACCGTGTTGACCATGAAAATGATGACCGGATGAAGAAGAGTGACGGTCGCGACGCTTCCCGTACTGGCAATCAGCGTCAGCAGCAGCGGAATCATCGCCATCATGAACTGGATCATGGACTCGATCGCGTCCCGGGCATATCCGATCGCGACGTGGAAGCTGTTCACCGCAAGCACGATCAGCACCATATAGGCGACCGAGTAGGCGACCTGGCTGACCATGTTCCGCTCGAACGCCGATTGAAGCGTCTGCAGGATGCTGCTGAATATCGCCAGCAGCACGATGGAGACGAGCAGCTTGCCGTTGTAGAGCACCTCATGCAGCAGCATCTTCATCAAGCCGCTCAGCACGGTGCCGAGCTTGAGGCCTTCGCCGCCGGGCGTGATCATCTCGACGAAGCTCGGCATCGATCCGTCCGGAAAATAACCGCCGTACTCCGTGACCAGCTTGTTCCAGTACGCTTCAACCGTATCCGTCCCGTAAGCTTGCGCCTGCTCCTTGGCCAGCTTGTCGTTGAGGTCCGCGGCCGCTTGCGAGCCGTCGTCCTGGCGGGCTGCCTGCAAGGACGGCTCCGCCGGACCGCTTGCCGCCCAAGCCCCCGTTCCCGGCATGGCCAGCCAGATGACGAGACTGATTCCGATTGCCTGAAGCCAGCGCATCAGCAGCCGCATCGCCCCTTCACCCCCCCCGCCGGCAGCAGGCCGACCACGGTCTCCACAATGACGTTGATGATCGGGACGGCCATGACGAGAATCAGCACCTTGCCGGCGAACTCCACCTTCGAGGCCACGCTCTCGGCTCCGGCATCCCGGATGATCTGAGAGGCGAATTCGGCGATATACGCGATTCCGATCATTTTGAGGATCGTCTTCAAGTACACCGAAGGGATGCCGGAGCGTTCGGCCAGCTGCTGCATCGTGCCGATGACGGCATCGATCTTGCCCAGCATCATGAGGAAGATGAATACCCCTGTGAACATGGCGAGCAAAAAAAGCGAACAGCGGCCTCTGCTCTTTGAGCACCAGCATGAGAATCGCGGCGAGCAGCCCGATTCCCGCGATTTGCACAATCTCCATAATCCATTCTCCTGACCCGCGGAATGCCGCCGCTACTGGAACAGGAAGATCGTCTTGATTTCCTGGAACAGCTCGTTGAGCATCCGGACGACCATAAACAGTACGACGACGAATCCGATCAATGTCACCCAGTGCGCCATGTCTTCCTTACCCATCTGCTTAAGCACCGTGTGGATCATGGCCACGATGATGCCGATGCCGGCGATCTGGAAGATGGCGCTGATATCCATGGTCATGTACTCGGCACCCCTAAACCATCAAAATGACGACCAGTGCGGCAATGAGAATGCCTAGCGAGCGGGACAGCTTCTCGTAACGCGCCTGGTCATCCCGGGCACCGTCTTCTTCCGCCTGCATCTGCTGCTGCGCGAGCCGGAGATGCTTCAGCTGATCTTCGCGGTCGCTCATTCCCAGCGTGGAGCCGAGCCGCCTCAGCGTCGCCAGCTCCGTCTTCCGCATCGCGGTGCCCGGCCAGCAGCCGGCCAGCGTTTCTTCCCAGCAGGCTTCGAAAGCGGGGGCATCCGGACTTTCCAGCCTGTCCGAAGTCAGGCGGAAGATGGAAGCGGCCGGTTCCGCCATATGGGCGCCTGTGCGGCGCATCGCTTCCGGAAGCGGCGTGTAGCCGTAGCCGATCTCGGTCTCGAGGCGCTGCAGGCCGTGGATGAGCTCGCGCAGCTGCCTCGGACGCTTGGCGAAGCGGGCCGCCTGCAGAAATCCGATCATCGTGCCGGCAAGCAGGATAAGCACGGCACCGGCTGCCTTGATCATGTTCCCGCCTCCCCCGCAGCACGCGCCGCTGTCGGCTCTCTCGCCGTCGGCGCAGCGTGCTGGAGCGCGACGACCCGAGCTTCGAAGCCGCTCCTGCTCCTCCCGAGAATGACGCAGCGGCTGAACGCCCCGTCATGCAGCAGCTCCCTCAGAATGGGCCTGCCCCTCGCTTCTTCGAGGCTGGAGGCATGGGCGGTCGCCACGACCGCGACTCCGGAATGGGCCGCCTCCCGGACGGCTGCCGCATCCTCCGGCCTGCCGATCTCGTCGGCCATGATGACTTCGGGAGACATGGAGCGGAGCATCATCATCATCCCTTCCGCTTTCGGACAAGCATCCATCACGTCCGTCCTCGGACCGACATCGAAGGAAGGCACCCCTTTGACGGAAGCGGCGATTTCCGACCGCTCGTCCACGATGGCCACCCTTCTCCCCGGCCATCCGGCCATGGCGGTGTCGGGCCAGGCGCCCGAGCTGACGATGCGGGCGAGATCCCTCAGCATCGTCGTCTTGCCCATTCTCGGCGGACCGATCAGCAGCGTGGAATGGATGCTCCGTCTCGCCGCATCCGCCAGCTGCTGCGCCAGCTTGTCTGCCGCGCCGACCGCTTCGCGGGCGATCCGAATGTTGAAGCCGCCGATATCCCGGATCGCCTTGACGTCGCCCCGCTCCAGGACGGTCCGGCCGGCCAATCCTACCCGGTGGCCTCCGGTCACGGTGATGTAGCCCTTCCTGAGCTCTTCCTCCATCGCGTACAGCGAATGCCCGGTCAGCCTGCCGAGCAGCTTGCGGCATAGCTCGCCGGAAGGCCTGAACGCCTGCTGCGGGTTGCTGCTCCATCCGCCGTCCTCCGTCAAAAATCCCGATTTGTCGAGGCTGACGATTTCCAGCGGCCGTTCCTCACGGATTCGAATCTCTTCCAGACCCGCATGCACGGAATCAGGCAGCCGGCGAAGCCGCTCATACAGCTCCGGCGGCAATAGATGCGCAATCAGCTTCAACATTGGCGTTCACTCCTTCCTCCGCATGTCCTATACCCTATTTGTATGCTTGTCAGGACGCATTATGCCGCTTGCTATCAAGAAGGTTCATAGACTTGCAGACTATTTCTTGAAGATCCCGATCAGCAGGCAGCCGATTCCGACCGCGATCCAGGCCAGCTTGGCAGGCGATAGCCTGTCCGACAGTCCGATCAATCCGACCGCCGTCGTCGTCAGCAGAACGACCGGCCCGACGAATGCAAGCGAGGAATTGATGACGAGCGCTTTATCGATCTGATTGAGGCGCAGCATAAGAAGAGCCGCCATAATCTCGATGGAACCCGACAGCAGGCGCAGCGAAGCCATCGTCGCGACAACTTTATTCATCATTCCGACCCCTTCTTTCCATCATCGTATAACCAAGCCTATGCCGGCTTGTCTTCAAATATGGCAAGCCCTATGCTTTGTTGAACATATAGCAGCGCTCGGAGGAGAAAGAAGGCGGCAGCCGTTTCGGAGCCAGCGATTGGAGAGGCTGTATGCGCAGGGAGAATACGGCAAGGGCTGCTTGGAGGCGATTGCGGCGTAGAGCGGAGGACGGATTCTATCCATGATTCCGCGATAGGAAAGAAAGGCGCGGTCTGCGAGGAAGATCTCGAAGCGATAGGGAAGGAAAGAACGGAATCGTTTGGGGAGGGAAAAAGGGGGCATTCAAAGCGTTTGGGAAGGGAAAATTCTAAGCGTTTAGCAAGGAAATTTCCTATTCTATCGATCGGGTTTTCAACAGGGCGGTTCAAGGAAACGGCCATCCGATAGAATCGCAGAGCCGGCAGGCCGCTCCGATCGGGAGACGGATCGGGGCTTGCGCCTCGAGTGCCCGATAAATCCAAAGGTTGAACGCAAAAAACTCCCTCAAGCGGCCGCTTGAGGGAGTTCGGGTTGGCGATGGCTATCGGCGCTCGGAAGGGCCGCCGACAAAAACCTGATCGGCCGTATCGAGGCCGTAAGCCGTATGAAGAGCTCGGACAACATCCTGCAGCGGACCCGACTCGATGACGCAGGACGTTTTGATCTCGGAGGTGCTGACCATCTTGATGCTGACGCCGAGCTCGGCCATCACGCGGAACATCTTGGCCGCAACGCCCGGATTGCTGACCATGCCCGCGCCTACGATGGAAACCTTCACGAGCTCGTCCTCGGAAGTCGTCTCGCGGTAAGGAACGGCGGAACGGTTGCCCTCGATGATGGCAAGAGCCTTGTCGCGGTCGCCCCTGCCGATCGTGAAGCTGAAGTCGGCTTTGCCGCCCATGACTCCGCTCTGCACGATGATATCGACATTGATGCCGCCGTCGGCAAGCGCTCCGAACACGCCTGCAAGCACGCCCGGCACATCCTCGACGCCAAGAATGCTGATGCGGACGACATCCTTGTCGAATGCGATGCCGCTCACTACGATTCCTTGTTCCATGACCGCTTCCTCCTTGACCGTCGTTCCTTCATTGTGGTTGAAGCTGGATCTGACGACCAGCTTCACGTTGTACTGCTTCGCATACTCGACTGCCCTCGGATGCAGCACCGCAGCTCCGAGGTTCGCAAGCTCAAGCATCTCGTCGTAGGAAATCTCGTCCAGCTTGCGCGCGTTCTTGACGACGCGAGGGTCGGTCGAGTAGATGCCGTCCACATCCGTGAAAATCTCGCATACATCGGCCTGCACCGCGGCCGCCAGCGCGACAGCCGTCGTGTCGGAGCCGCCGCGGCCGAGCGTCGTGATCTCCCCGTCCTCCGTCATGCCCTGGAAGCCGGCGACGATGACGATCTGCCCGTCATGGAGCGCCTCGTGGATCTTATCCGGCCGGATATCCGTAATCCGCGCCTTGGCATGGACGCTTTCCGTGCGGATTCCCGCCTGCCATCCCGTCATGGAGACAGCCTGCCGGCCAAGCCCGTGTATCGTCATCGACAGCAGGGCGACCGATATCTGTTCCCCCGTCGTGAGCAGCATATCCATCTCGCGAGCTGGCGGGTTCGGATTCAGCTCCCTGGATTTGTCGATCAAATCATCCGTCGTATCCCCCATCGCGGATACGACGACGACGACCTTATGCCCCGCATCCCTGTTCTCCACAATCCGCCGCGCGACTCTCTGCATCCTTTCCGTCGTGCCGACCGAACTGCCGCCGAACTTCATCACGATCAACGACACCGCTGTTCACTCCCAACCATTAGCTGATTATACAAGTACCGATTATATCACATTCACGCTTTAAAGAGATAGAAGATAAACAAAAAAAAAGGCCGCCCTCCGGCGGCCTTGACAGTGGAATGGAACTACGCGCGGGAAATGTAGCGGCCCTCGCGGGTATCGATCAGCAGCTGGTCGCCTTCGTTGATGAAGAGCGGCACCTGAACCGTGAAGCCGGTTTCGAGCGTTGCGTTCTTCGTAGCGCCTTGAGCCGTGTTGCCTTTCACGCCCGGCTCGGTTTCGGTTACCTTCAGATCCACGCTGTTCGGGATCGAGATGCCGATGATTTCGCCTTTGTAGCTGGAAATGTTGACGTTCATGTTTTCTTTCAGGAAGTTGATTTCCCATTCCAGCTGCTTTTTGTCGAGATTGAACTGGTCGAACGACTCGTTGTCCATGAACGTGTACTCCGTGCCGGAGTTGTACAGGTATTGGACTTCGCGGTTCTCGACATGAGCGCGGCCAAGCGACTCGCCTGCACGGAAGGTTTTCTCCACGATGTTGCCGTTGCGGAGGTTCTTCAGCTTGGAGCGGACGAACGCAGCGCCCTTGCCCGGCTTGACATGCTGGAATTCGATGACGCTGAAAATGTCGGTATCCACTTCGATGGTAAGGCCTGTCTTGAAATCGTTCACTGAAATCACGGGTGATTCCTCCTGTAAATGGGTGATGCGGAAACGACGTTTCCGCTTGGACGCTGCGATGAGGAGACTTAGTGTCCAAAAGCCGAAGCATGACGCTTCGGCTGTCGGGCTAGCTAAGGATAATAAGTTCCTTCGGCGAAGCTGTCAATATTTGAATCCCGTTCTCGGTGATGACGATGTCGTCCTCGATGCGGACGCCTCCAAACCCGGGAATGTAGATGCCGGGTTCCACCGTTACCACCATGCCGGGGGTCAAAACGTTGTCGCTGCGCTTGGACAGGTTCGGCTTCTCATGCACTTCCATGCCGAGGCCATGTCCAAGGCTGTGGCCGAACTGGTCGCCGTAGCCATGCTTGGCGATGACGTCGCGGGCCAGCGCGTCGGCCTCGATGCCGGTCATTCCCGGGCGGATGTTCGCCAGGGCGTGCAGCTGGGCTTCCAGCACGATCTCGTAAATTTCGCGGTGCTTGGCCGAAGGCTCGCCTACGGCGACCGTGCGGGTCAGGTCCGAGCAGTAGCCGTTGTACAAGGCGCCGAAGTCGAGCTTCACGAATTCTTTGCTGCCGATGACGCGTCCGCTCGCGACTCCATGCGGGAGCGCCGAGCGCTCGCCGGAGGCGACGATCGTGTCGAAGCTGGACGATGTCGCGCCGCGGCTTCTCATGAAGACTTCCATTTCAAGCGCGACATCGGATTCCTTCATGCCGGGCTTGATCAGCCCTTTGATATAATCGAAGGTCGCATCGGCCAGATCCGCCGCTTCCTGCATGATCGCCAGCTCCGAGGCGTCCTTGACGGCCCTCAGGCTTTCGATGATGCCGGCTGCGGGCACGAGCTCGATAGAGCCGAGAACCTGTCCCCAGCGGACATAGTTGGAGTAGACCGTATGCTCCTGCTCGAAGCCCAGACGCGTTATGCCCTCCGCAGCGAGCAGCTCGCGGACGGACTCCATATAATCGGCTGCATGCTCGACGATCTCGAACCCTTGCACCTGCTCCGCCGCCTGCTCCGTGTAGCGGAAGTCGGTCAGAAACCAGCTCTTCGAAGACGTGAGCAGCACCCAGCCCGAAGATCCTGTAAACCCGCTTATGTATCGCCGATTGTACGGGCTGCCGACAAGCAGCGCTTCCAATCCCTGTTCTTCCAGCTTGCCCCGCAGCTTCTCCACTCGTTGCTTCGTCATCGCGGCTACCTCCTCTAATCCAATCAAACTGCCTTTAGCTGCCTTGGCCGGACGGCTTGTCCAAATGATTCAGCAAGGCATGCAGCCCAAGCACGTAGCTGTAGGCGCCGAAGCCGGCGATCTGCCCGACGGCGGATGCCGCCGTCACCGACTGGTGCCGGAAGGCTTCCCTCTTGTGGATATTGGACAAATGCAGCTCGATCGACGGCACCGGCACCGAGCCCAGCGCGTCGCGGATCGCATAGCTGTAATGGGTGAAGGCTCCAGGGTTGATCAGAATGCCGTCCACGCTGCCGTAAGCCTCATGGATCCGGTCAATCAATCCGCCCTCATGGTTGGACTGGAAGAAATCCAGCTCCGCGCCGAGCCGGGAAGCCTCCTCGACCATCATATCCTTGATTCCATCCAGCGTCGTCGTTCCGTATACGCCCGGTTCCCGGATTCCCAGCATGTTGAGGTTAGGACCGTTAAGTACGAGAATCTTGCGCATGACCGCACCTCCAAAAGCCAAAAGGCTACTTGCCATTCTACCATAAATGACATGCCCTTGGAAGTGCGTGTCCGTCAGCTTCCTCCCTTCGGCTTGCGCTTCGGCTCGCGCGAGGCTTCGTCCGTGAATTCGAACGCGATCGTGTACCCGATGAACAGCCCCCACACCGCATACAGGCTGAGCTCCGTGAAAATGCTGTTCCAGCCGAGAACCGTGACCGGCTTCACCATTCCGAGAAGCGGACCGAAGGCCAGGAACAGCAGCGTCCACCACAGCAGCCCGTACACAAAGCCCGCCCATGGACCCGGAAAGCGTCCGAGCAGAAGCTTGTACAAATAGGCGGCAAGTATGGAAAAAACGATGAAATGCCCGATGCCGACGGCATGCCCCCAGCCCGTGACGAGGAAGGAGTGCTTGAAAAACGGCTCCGCCAGCATGCCGGGCAGAACCTTGGTGAACCGGAACGTATAGAGAAGCCAATGGGCGAAGCCCCATATCAGCCCGGCCCAAAACCCGAGCTGCAGGCAGTACGTCCATGTATGGGTCGTATGTTTGCCATACTCGCTTTTGTCCATCCCTTTTCCCCGGTTCGATGCTGCCGCTGTCGCGCTCATTTCGATCGCCTCCTTGAAATGTCCGCCTTTAGTATGCGCCAAATTCCATGCCGGCTAACCGTCTTCCAGCTCCGCGTTGGTTCGCGGTTGCCGTGAGAGGCAGTCTGGCATTCCCCATTGCCATCAAGTACAATGGAAACAGGATTCCAGTTCCCCCGCAGGCTGCGACCGAGCCTGAAGCGAGAGGAAGTATGAACAAAGGGAAGGTGAATGTCCGTTGCCAGAAGCGAGCACATCCATTTACGGCGGACAAGCTGTCATTGAAGGCGTCATGTTCGGCGGCCGCAACGTCAATGTCACGGCGGTACGCCGCAAGAACGAAGAAATTACTTTTTACGAAGTTCCGAGCGCAGGCAAGAAGCCCTGGTACCAGCCGCTCAAGAAAATTCCGTTTGTACGCGGAGTTATCGGCATTCTCGAGTCCAGCGCCAAAGGCTCGCAGCATCTGAACTACGCCCTGGAAGCCTATGCCGAGGACCAGCCGGAGGAAGCCGGAGCGGCGAAGGACGAAGTCCCTAAAAAGGAAGGCTGGAGCCTGTCCATGATCGTCGGCGTCGCCGTCGCGGGAGTAATCAGCTTCGCCGCCGGCAAGCTTATCTTCACCCTCGTGCCTGCTGTTTTGGAAAGCTGGCTGTTCAGCCACATGTTCACCGGCGTGTTCCTGCACAACCTGATCGAAGGCGGAATCAAGATCATTCTGCTTCTGGCTTACCTGTACCTGATTTCCCTGACTCCGCTCGTCAAGCGCCTGTTCCAGTACCATGGCGCCGAGCACAAGGTCATCAGCGCCTACGAGGACGGAGCGGAGCTGACGGTCCGCAACGTCCAGAAGTATACCCGCCTGCATTACCGCTGCGGCAGCAGCTTCATCATTTTCTCCGTTATCGTCGGCGTCATCGTCTATTCCTTCTTCAGTTGGGATAACTTATGGGAGAGGATCTACATTCGCATCCTTCTCCTTCCCGTCGTGCTCGGCGCATCCTATGAGGTGCTGCGCTGGACAAACGCCCTGCGCGACGTTCCGGTGCTGCGCTATCTCGGCTATCCCGGGCTGTGGCTGCAGCTGCTGACGACGAAGGAGCCGACGGACGACCAGGTCGAAGTATCCATCGCCTCCTTCAACCGGATGCGCGAGCTCGAGCGGGAAGTCAACGTACAACCGGCTGTCTGACCGACAGGCAAGTCCTCGGAGAGCAGCGTCTTGAGCCTGGCCGTGTCGATGGACGTGCCGCTGCCGATGATCCGCTCCCGCGGCAGGC